>JACZXR010000350.1 GCA_022571535.1 Deltaproteobacteria bacterium
TATGGGGAAAGGCCACACAATTGGTGACACTGTGGTTTACTTACCAAAGGAGAAAGTTCTCTTCTCTTCCGATCTCCTCTTTGCCGATAACAATCCGACTTTGAGGGAAGGGGATTCTGTAAACTGGCAGCGAATTCTTCAGAAACTCAAGTCCTGGGAGATCGAGGCGCTTGTGCCTGGCCACGGCCCGATCATCAAAGGGGCTGCGAATGTCAAGCGGACCATCGATGCTCTGGACGGCTACTTTACTGATATTCGTACGCAGGTCAAGTCTATGATGGGCGCGGGTAAGGGGCTGAAAGAGATCCAGAAGGGGATTGATCTTGGGAAGTATAAGAAGTGGGGGAGGAAGAAGCACATTGCTCGAAACATCAAAGTGATCTACACAGAACTCGGGGGTAAACTGATGTAAGGGCTTTGGCCAAGGGGAGAAGCACAAAGGCTTGACAGGGAGAACGGTAGTAGCCAAAAAGCAGGCCGGGTAAGGTCCTTATGTTTGGGGTTTTACACGGAAGGAGGGACTATACCTAAGTCATACGAGAATAGGCTCGGTTGCAGATAGGAATCGTTGAATTTTACCCCGCGGCCTGCCGTGGGGTTACCTAGTGACCTGATTTCACTTTGTGTCCTTCCTTGGCGCCCTTTGCGTCTTCGCGAGAGTCATCTTTGTATCCGATCTTCTCCTTATCGCGCCAAGACGCCAAGACCGCAAAGAATGAAATCCGAATTTCGAATATCGAAACTCGAAACAATATCGAATTCTAAAGTTCTTAAACAACGAATGTAAACTCCAGGCTGTTTATGACATTTGTATTTTTGTCATTTGGATTTGTTTCGAATTTCGGATTTCGGGTTTCTACTTTTGTTCGTTCTTGGCGTCCTTTGCGCCTTTGCGCGAGTCATCGTTTATCCGATTCCCTAAACCCAAATTCAACGGAAAATTTCAAATATGTTTGGTTAGAATTTTCGGACTCTTTGCATGGTTAGGCTGGTTATTCCAGTAATTCAGGGGGATTTGAGGATCCCCTTGAGTCATCTAGGATAGTGTTGAGAAGTCACTGGCGACGTGATAGGGGTTAGAATGGTTTTTAATGGGAGAGAAGATTTGTTTGGCAGGTGCATTGGGTTTGTAGTAGTCTAGCTCCGTTCATATGTTATTCCGGTGGGGGAGGTATGATTTCTTACATACGTGCAAGTGAGATCAACCTGACTTTTAGACCGAGGAACAGAGATCCCGTTACGGCCCTCAAGGACTTTGGAGTCGAGGTAGGCAAGGGGGAATTCTTGTCTATTGTGGGGCCATCGGGTTGTGGAAAGAGTACCTTTCTAAATGTTCTACTGGGATTGTTGAGACCGGATAGCGGTGCAATGGAAATAGGTGGAAAGAAAATAACCGGTCCCGGTCTTGAGAGGGCCATGGTGTTTCAGGAATTCGGGTTGCTTCCCTGGAGGACGGTAGTGGCCAATGTAGAGCTTGGCCTGGAGTTAAAGGGAGTCTCGCCTTCCATACGCCACGGCCGAGCGGCGGAATTAATCAACATGGTGGGGTTAACAGGGTTTGAAAGACACTACCCCCATGAGTTGTCAGGGGGTATGAAGCAAAGGGTTGGCCTTGCCAGGGCGTTGGCTACGGACCCCGAGGTTCTACTGATGGATGAGCCGTTCGCATCCCTGGACGCGCAGACCAGGGACCTCATGCAGGCAGAGCTGCTTCAGATCTGGGACAAGGCCAAGAAAACGGTGATCTTTGTCACCCACAGCATAGAAGAGGCCGCCTACCTGTCCGATAGGGTGATCGTCATGACGGCGAGGCCTGGAAGGATGAAAAGCATCATCAAGATAGATCTGCCAAGGCCAAGGGATTACGAGATGAGGCTCTCGCCCAAGTTTAATGATATCAAGCTTCAAATCTGGAATACCCTTAAAGAAGAGTTGACAGGAAAGGGGGCAGGAGATGGGATTTAAAGAAAAATTTCAAGATTACCAGAGACCGATCCTTGGCATACTCTCCGTCATAGGCTTTTTTGTCTTATGGGAACTCTTTCTAACCTATGTGGTAACGTTCAATCCCTTTTTCATCAGTAAGCCCACTCTAATGGTACTGGCCGCGAAAAAACTGATCATCGGCGGAGAGCTCTGGAAAGATCTGTACATCAGCGGGAGGGCCTTCTTTTTCGGATTCACCGCGGCAGTTTTGGTCGGAATCCCGATCGGAATAGTCATGGGGTGGAGGAGGAGGGTCGCATTGGCCCTGGATCCAATTCTCACTGCGATGTATGCCAGCCCCCTGGTGGCTTTGGCTCCTCTCCTGATCGTCATGTTCGGGGTGGGGCTCCAGGGTAAGGCTATTTTGATCTTTCTCCTTGCAATCTTTCCGTTTATTTTTAATGCGTTTGCAGGGGTTAGGTCGGTGGAGCCTCTGCTTATCAACGTGGTGAGATCACTTGGAGGCAAGGAGCGCGATTTATATTTCAAAATTATCCTTCCGAGTACTTTACCTTACCTGGTGGCAGGGGCAAGGATTGCAATCGGCCGTGGAATAGTTGGAATCATCGTAGGAGAATTCTACGCAGCCTCGGAGGGCATAGGACATGCGATCGCCTGGTATGGGGATATGTACCTGTTGTCGGAAATGTTCGTCAGCATCCTTGTCTTGATGATCATAGCTGTGGCTTTCACAGAAGGTTTGAGGTGGGCTGAGCTTTCAATCGCTCCGTGGAGGGCTGGTCAGGAGACAAGATGAATAGCCTTTTGGTCGTTTTCAGAGAAAAAGAGGAGTCCATACTGGGATGGGGTTTCCTGCTGCTCGTCTTGTTAGGTTGGGAAGCGCTGCCTAAATTGGTGACATTGCCAAAAGGTCTGTCGCTTTTCTTTACGACACCATACCATATTCTCGTTGCTTTATATGACCTTTTCAACAAAGGTAATATAGCACACCATTTCTACATTAGCACGACCGAGTTTGTTATAGGTCTTGGCCTGTCCATTATTGTCGCATTGCCACTGGGAATTATTATGGGCAGGTTCACAACGATCAATGCCATGTTCGATCCATTTGTGACAGCTTTCAATGCCACCCCCAGGCTGGTCTTTTTACCACTGGTCCTGCTCTGGGTGGGTCTGGGGATATGGTCCAAGATAGTCATTGTATTCATAGGGGCCCTTTTCCCCCTATTGATCAATACCTATGAAGGTGTGAAGAACGTGGACAAGGTCCTTGTAAACGTGGTCAGGTCATTCGGCGCCGGGGAATGGCAGGTTATGAAGATGGTCGTGTTGCCGAACTCGCTGCCTTATATAATAGCTGGTCTGAGGCTGGCCATAGGGAGGGCTATCCTGGGGGTGGTAGTTGGCGAGTTCTTTGGTGCGAGTGAAGGGCTGGGTTTCGTTATGGCTGCGGCCGCAGGGAATTACCAGGTCGATATTCTCTTTGCCGGACTCATCTTATTTATGGGCATCTCCCTCATCATGACGATGAGCGTAAAGAGGTTGGAGTCCCGTCTCAGCAGTTGGCGGCCCGAGCAGGTAAAGACCTTTTAGCCCCGATTCTAACCCCGATCCGAAAAAATAATCGAGGCATTTCTGGTGTTGAGCGTCTTAGGACACCAGTTACCGGCATTTTGATCGTCGGTCTGCAACTACACTAAACGTGAGTTGCTGATTCATGCTTGAAACA
>JACZXR010000017.1 GCA_022571535.1 Deltaproteobacteria bacterium
CCATTCCCTCGTGGAGCCAGATAGGCGCATTATTGCTGCTCAGACCGACAATCGCGAAGTGAAGGTACTCATGGCTCAGCGAGTCGAGCCAGCGATAGCCGTGCCTGAGGACCCTTGGAGAAATGGTCATGATCTTGTTGAATTTACAGATCCCTATTGCCCCTGTTACCTCAATATCCCTGAGAGAGAGTGTGGAGATAGCGTTGAATGAAGAGACATCCGGCGCGATTTCCACACGTACCTTTGCCGGTGGGAAAAAACCTAACTCCTTACCGATTACCTCATAGGTTTTCTCCAGGGTATCTAGAGCATGCGGTACCAAAATCTCGTCCTTTTCCTCGTTCAAGTACAGGATAAAATGGGCGCTTTCGTAGCGCTTGAGTTTCTTTAAGGTGTCACGGGTCTGCTGGGACAAGAGGCGTAAAGCGTGAAGCTGCTCGTTGTTGGAAAGAATGGCGAGGGACTGTTCCGAGGTGTTAAACGCCTCTTCGTATCGTCCCTGATAAAAGGCGACCCTTGCTTTTAGGCCGAGGGCCAAGGGAGACTTGGGGTGTTCGCGTATTAATTTGGCGACAACCTCCTCGGCCTGAGACACACGCCATGCCTTGAGGTGTTCCTCGCCTTCATTCAAAAGAGAATTGTGGGTCTCAACCTCGGCTGCAGAGGAGACCGAAAATAGGCTAAAGAGAAAAGCAAAAAATAGTAGGGCAGTGCTCTTTCGGGTCAAAAGGATAGGGCCTTTCTTTTTACTGTGACAGGTCCTTAAAGTAGCTCTCGATTTGGTCTTTGAACTGGTCTGGGACCCCTTGCTTCAGGGACTCTAGGATATCTTCGCGGAACCTGCGCGGGGCCTTATAGTCGCCTTTCCCGGGGAGCTTGAATTTTTCTGTACTGAGCCCGGTGATTCCCCCTTCCACGTCAAATTGAGGGAGGTCGGGAATTCCAGGAAGTGGAAAAAGCCTTCCCGAGGGAATGAATCGGCCCCTGCGGAAAAGATAGACCACCGGAATGCGTCCGAGCTGCCCCCGTCGGGCGAGTCGCTGCAAGGAGTCCTGCATCTGCTGGCGGGAGTCTGAAAGACGCTCCAGCGCCTCCTCTTCCGGAGGTATCGCCTCCTTGGCGTTCAAATCGCCCAGCTGGTATTGCGCCTCAAACATCGAGGTTGCCGCCTCTTGGATATTTTTTATGATCTTGGGATCCAGGGAAGGGAAGAGCTGAAAGAGGGACTCTAGCTTTTCATAGAGTTCTGTGGTTCGCTCTTTAAGGACTGCCTGTCTGGACGAAAGGTCGCGGAGTCCATCTTTCTGCTCCTGACTGAGGGCAATGTCGGGTTCCTCCAGTAGGGCGTTGAGCTGTTCCATGAGCAGTTTCAGGTGGTGTTCAGCCTCCTGGCTCCTCTCATTCAGTTCAGGACGGCGATTTTCTGCCATCTCTTTTCGGGCCCTGTCAATGATCTCTGAAAGGGAAGAGAACTCTTTCTTCTTTAGCTGGGCTATCATGCTCTTGATGACGTGGTTGAGGAAGAACTCGTCGAATTGTTTTTCCGTAGAATTTTCTCTCTCTTCGGAATCTTCTCTCTCATCAGATTCTTCTCTCTCTTCCATGTCCTGGTCAGGGAAAAGCCGGGCCAAATCGGTGAGCATCTCCAGTGCCTTGGGCTCGAATTGATCCAACTTCTTCTTTATCACAGCTTCTCTCTCTTTGAGGGTTTCCTTATGGACCCCATCAGTATCTTCTAGGATCTCTTGTTGTTCGCGCACAATCTGCTCTAGCTCGCTGGCCGAGCGCATCATCTCCCCCTGCATCCTCCCCATCATGGAAGACATGGCCATTTGCTGGCCGCTCCGCAGCGAAGCGAGCATCGACGCCATTTGGTTGAATAGCTCCCGAGCAAGCTGCATGGCGCCCTCGATATCTCCCTCCCTGAGTTTTTTCCGGATCTCATTCATGGCAGAGAACATATCGCCGAACTGAAGGCCCTGCATTGCTTCGCTGTTAATGAACTCATCGGGGAGGTTGGTGGCCATCTGGGATAGGGCCTGTTGGAGCAACGCCAGTTCTTTGGCCAGCTTGGAGATCTCCTCAAGAACCTGATCCATTTTCTTATCGCCGCTGGCGAGTTTCTCCAGTGATTTCAGGAGTCGCTCTTGACCCTTCATGAGGTCCCGAGCCTTCGAGGCAATCTCCTGGGCGGTGAGCATCTTGCTTATTTCCTCGGCGAGAAGGGACATCCTCTCAAGCTCGGAGGAGATCTCATCGTGGCGCTTTGCCTCTTCCTCTGGCGACGATGCCTGGTTTTTCTTCGGAAGCAATTCCTCCTTGGTGAACTGCAGGTTCCGCCTGAGCGATTCCAAGTCGGTCCAGGTGGCAAAATTTGAGAACCTATCTTTCTCAGTTCGCTCCATGATCGAATCGATCTGTTCTATTGCCTCCCCGAGCTTTTGCTCAAGGGGCTTATCGGAAGGTTTTCCTTCGGGGAGGGGATCTTCTCCCAGTGAGAGAGGTGTCTCAAGGTGGTCTGCCAGAAGGTCGACCATCTGGTTCGATAGGTCACGGATCATCTCGGCGACTTGCCTGTGCTCTGCCTTGAGGTTCTTTAGTCGCAATCTCAGGGCCTTAGAGGCGCCCATCTTAGGGCCCGAGATGGAATCGTTATCCAACACCTCTAGATAATACGTCGCTTCCTCACCTTCACGTAGTGCAAGCCCTCCTACATCCCAGTGGTATCGTTGCCTGGCAATCAGCGATTCATTGCCGTCTTTACGAATGGGGAGCCTCTCCTCCCTGTCTCCGACCTTTACGACTAGGGTGACCTCCTGAATACCGAAGTCATCCCTAGCGCTGAAGTCCAGCGCAATGGTTTCGTCCCCGTTGATTTCAAGGTCCTCTGTAGGTTTTAACAGTTCCACCGTAGGGAATCTGTCCGGACGGACACGAAGATCGTAATGGATAGGTGAGTTTTGAAAGCCGAGAGGATCCTCTGCGAGGATCTGATATTTTTGCGATTGAAATAAGACAAGGCTGCCTTGGAGACTCTTGCCCTTGATTTGTAGGGCAATTTCCCTGCCTTCGTTGAGAAGGATTTTGGCCTTGGCGAGCTCTTTACTGCTCTGGGCCTCTAGATGGAGCGTTGAGCCTTTAATCCCTTCAATGTTTCCACCGTCAGAGGATTGCATGGGGAGTCCCGTGTAATGAGGGGGATAGAGCGTGATTTTCAGATTGCCAATCTCGGGAGGGTCAATGGCCTCTATTGTGTACCAGGGAGAGGAAAAAGGGCCGGTGGCGACACGGAACTGGAGACTCTTCTGCACCCCTTGAAATGGTGGCTGAGAAATTCTCATCTCCGTGTCTGTCCATGGTGAGGCTCTCTTGGGAGGTCCCTTCCTCTCCTTTGCCCGCCCCAAAGGAAAGGACAAGGTCCATTGACTCGGGAATTGCCCCTGAGGCCGTGGCTTGAACGGTTATCGCAGAGCCACGCGCCACATGTGCGCCTTTCGGTGTCACGTCAATCAGGGTCTCAGAGGGCGGGAGATCCTTTAGAGGGTGGATCAAGAGACTGAAGGTTTCTCCCACGAAAGCGGGGTTGAACAGGACCAGGCCGAGCACCGGAACGAGCAGTAGTCCTAAAAGGCGGAGTTCGGCCTTGATCCGGTCCGTGCTGATCAGGTCTTTGATCTGAATTTTCTGTAGCTGAGTTCTTGTTACTCGAAGGAGGGACAGGACCATCGAGGCGGAAATACCCTGCACCCTTTTTTCATCTGCAACCTGAGGATAGAGCTGTAAGGAGTTGATGAGATTGTTCCTGAGCTGAGGTTGTCTCTCTTCGATATAACGGGCGGCTCGTTCCTTGGGTATTTTTCTAACGCAATGGAAGATGACCCACCCAACCAGGAGAAGGGCGATGGAGGCGGCAAGCAAGCTGTAGACCAAGGGTGCGTAAGGAAAGAGGTCCTTGATTTCTTGAATCCCTAACCCGAGGGCAATGATAAGGAGGGTAGCCACGCCGATCAGGCAGACCCCCTCCAGCCCTCTGATCACCTTGGCTCGGCGAACAAACCTCTTTAAAAAAGAAGAGAGCTCTATGTATTCTTCTTGGCCCATCAGTCAAATAGATTTATATTACCCTTGATCTATTAACTTGTCCATCAGAGCTACGTTGAAAAGGAGAGGAATCTTATGCTAAGGAGTTCCCATGTCTATAATGAATCCCCATTCGGTAGAGACGACCGTCACCTTTCACGAAGGTGACGACGATTATTACGAAGGTGATCACGAGCACGAGGATGGTGCCTCTATGCCATTGGATGAGGAGCATCCGATGTGGCGGTCAGAGCGTATCGCCCTGACATCTGTGGGCATTGACATCGGCTCTTCCACTTCTCATCTCATCTTCTCCCGCCTGGTCCTTCGCCGTCAAGGCATTGCCCTCTCCAGCCGCTTCGTGGTCGTTAAACGCGAGATCCTTTACGAATCTCCGATCCTGCTCACGCCTTATCTGGACAAGACGACCATCGACACAAAGAGACTCGACGAGTTCATTCAAAAGGCATACCGACAGGCACGGGTGACTCCGAACGATATAGATACCGGGGCCCTGATCCTCACCGGGGAAGCAGCGAAGAAGAAAAATGCGGAGGCTGTTGCTGCCCTTTTTTCCGCTCAGGCAGGAAAATTTGTCTGTGCTACAGCGGGTCATAACCTGGAGGCCATTCTTGCGGCCTATGGCTCCGGTGCGGTGCAGGCGGCCTCAACCGGTGGAGACGAATTCACCGTTATGAATGTCGACGTCGGCGGGGGCACCTGTAAGATTGCTGTGGTAAAGCGAGGTGCAGTGATCGACACGGCTGCCCTGGAGGTGGGGGCGCGGCTGGTGGCCTTCGATCGAGATGGCAAGATCAATCGTCTGGAAGAGGCAGGGCTCAAAATAGGGGAGGCGGTGGGGGTTCCATTGAGCCTGGGTGACTCACTAACAGAGGACGAGAAGGCAAAGATGGCCCACACCCTCTGTGAATGTCTCTTTGAGGTTTTGGCGCGAGGAACTCTCTCTCCTATCACCCAAAGTCTGATGCTCACCCCGCAACTCGCTTTTAAGGACAACATCGATGCCTTGATATTCTCCGGCGGGGTCTCCGAGTATATCTACAACATTGAGCAGACGGACTACGGCGACCTGGGAATTCGTCTCGGGAGGCTTGTGCGAGAGCATGCGCAGCTGTTTTCCAGCCAGGAGTCCGTGCGTCTGGAGATCCCAGAGGTGCGCATAAGGGCGACTGTGATCGGCGCCTCCCAGTACACGGTGCAGGTGAGCGGAAACACGATTTTCCTATCGGATAACGGTCTCCTTCCACTGAGGAACCTGCAAGTAGTAACTCCCGGCATAGTCCAAAGGGAGCCTCTTACGAGTCCGGATGTGAGGAAGGCAGTTGAGCAGGCCCTTCGGCGCTTCGACATCCTTGATGGTGAAAGGGCTGCGGCCCTGGCGATCCACTGGAATCTCGGGCCTTCCTACCCCCTGATTCGCACACTCGCCGAAGGTGTGGCAGCGGCAATGAAAGATCATGTCGATAAGGGCCAGCCCCTGGTTCTGGTTTTTGACGCGGATATTGCAAAGCTGGTGGGTAACATATTGGACAAGGAGCTGTTGCCGGGCGCAGGCATCATTTCCATTGACGGGATCGATCTCAAGGATTTTGACTTTATTGATATTGGGGAGGAACTTCCCGATGCGAAGGCTGTCCCTGTGGTGATCAAGTCCCTTATCTTCCGCCACGCGGAATGGGGACGGGGTCATATTAGACCCCAGTGATCCCAGCGGGCCAAACTGGAGACAAGGGGGGATTCGATATGCAGGAGATCGTCAGAGATATTTTTACCTGGTCCTGGTTCTCCAAGCCCCACGGCTATAATTTTAACGGTTACCTTGTCTGTCACTCAGGAGGGAACCTCTGCATTGATCCAGTGGAGCTGACCGAGGAAGCCCTGGCAGAGATTATCCGGCGTGGTGTGAGTCGAATTCTCATTACCAACCGTAACCACTCGCGAGCCGCCAACCTGGTGCGTGAACGCACCGGGGCGCGAACTGCCATCCACCCGGCCGATGCTGCTCATGCCCGCAGCCAGGGGGCAGAGATTGATGACGAACTGCAGGTCGGCGAAAAGATCGGTCCACTTGTTGTAGCTGCTGCTTCAGGTAAATCGCCCGGTGAAGTTGCGCTCTACTGGTCGGAGCGGAAGCTGCTGGTTGTAGGTGACGCGGTGATTGGGAACCCGCCGGGTCGTTGCGGACTCCTGGGGGAACAGGTGATGGATGATCCGCCGCGCCTGCGAACCAGTGTGCGTGCGCTCCTGGACCTTGACTTCGACACGCTCCTTCCAGGTGACGGGAAGCCGATTCTCCAGGGCGCCCGGGCCTGTTTAAAAGAGCTGGTGGAGACCTTCCCCAGATAAACACTGCGGATACCCCTCCCGGGTTTCTGTTGCTCTCGCTTCATTGGGGAGTAATCAGATCTATCAGAACGATCCCGTGCGGGGAGGGTCTGGTCTTTATCCGTTGGCTGACCTTTCCTGTGGCCAAGTTGATCACGTAGATGTTGGCCCCATATCGGCCATAAGAAGTTGGTAATTGCCGGCCAGCGTTGACATTGCCAGGGTTTTTCAATAATTTGAGAATGTCCAATTCTTTTGGAGGCGGAGGGATTTTATGGAAGAGCCAACTGGCTGGCAGAACTTTTTGGAAATCTTCACAAAGCCCGACAATATTCCCATTGCCGGGATGCTTCTTCTGGTCCTCTTTTTCACCTGGATCGGCTTGAGACAGGCATTCAAAAACGACAAGCTCACGGAGGACGGGAAAAAGGACGAGATTCCCGAACAGATGTGGAAGTAGATTGTGAGGGTCTGGGTCTTGCCCCTGGCAGGGGTCTTCATTGGGGTCCTGCTTGCATATGGGCAAGGAGAGTCTTCGCTTCCTGAAGAGAAGCAGTGGGAGAGGGGAAAACGGTACTTAGCAGAGGGGGAGGCGGGGAAAGCAAAGAAGGCTTTCGAGGAACTCCTTGAGGACTATTCCTACGAGCCTGACCTGCATCTCTTATTTGCCGTGGCATCCCTGAAGCTCGGGGATGTGCGGGCGGCAGAGGTTCATGTCAAGGAGACGTTGGGACTCGCCCCGGTTCATGTAGAGGCCATGACCCTGCTAGGGTGGATCCACCTGGAGGTCCACCGCGATTTCTCTGCAGCCATTGAGGCCTATACGAGAGTAGCCGATTTAAGGCCCAATTATCCCCGTGCACACAATAACCTCGGTGTTGCCTTAAAGAAAAACGGGGACTTGGCCAGGGCGCTAGAGAGCTTCAGTCGGGCGTTGCATTTAAGGGAGGACTATGCAGAGGCGTGGAGTAACCGGGGATGGGTTTACGTAGAGCAGAAGAGGTGGCAGGAGGCTCGGGAAGATTTTAAGCAGGCCTTAAGGCTGAATCCGAAAGACGAAGGGGCCCTCTATGGCCTGTCCCGAGTCCTCAGAGGGGTTCGGGATTATGCCGGGGCCCAAGGGGCGTTAAGAACCTTGATCGCACAATATTCCAACTTCGTTTACTGGCTGGAATGGGCCGAGATTGAGCTCGTACGGTACTATTGGGTCCTGCTTTTAGTCGCCGTTGGGTTCTTTGCGCATTCCCGATATAAAAGAGTGAGGGCAAAATCCTATGGCGGATGAAACAGGAAAGAAACGCAAAGGAACGGCATTACTTGCAGTCATGGACGAGAACTGCACGAGCTGCGCAGGCTCTCCCATTTGTGAGGTCCATTGTCCTGTGGACGACTGTATTAATTTGCTCTATGAGGAAACACCGCAGGGGGGCTTAAAACCGTATCGGGTCTGGGTGGATAACGAAAAGTGCATAGGCTGCCAGATGTGCTACAGCGATGACCTCACCAAGATCCACCAACACAAGGAAACCGGAGAAATCTACTACGAATATGCCAGTAGGTATTATGATAGCTCTAAGAAACTATTGGAACCAAGCGAAGTTCCCAAGAAATTTCAGCTTCAGCTCGTCGGTACCGAGACGGAGGATCGTCTGGACAAGAAGATTTGCCCCTGGGACGCAATCAGTATGGTCGAATACGATGAGGCGCTTGAGACTTCAGCCTATTTCTACGATCCTGCGGACATCAGGATTGTGGATGGCCTCTATGTGATCGATTCAAAGGGAAAAGAGAAACTCGAAGAGAAGCAGAAGGAGATGCTTGGAGAATAAGACAGGAGAGCACCCGTCGTGTCTTTGGTCCTGAATCATGTTAGGGAAGATTAGACTCCCCTTTATTTTGTATCTTGGGGGTGAAAATGGGTCAGAAAGTCGGTCTTACTGAAACGGTATTGCGGGACGCACACCAATCTTTGCTGGCCACGCGCATGCGCACGGAGGATATGCTCCCTGTGGCAGGCAAGTTGGACCAAGTCGGTTTCTGGTCGGTAGAGATGTGGGGTGGAGCTACCTTCGATGCCGCTCTTCGGTATCTTAAGGAGTGCCCTTGGGAGCGGCTGCACAGGATTCGGGCGGCGATGCCGAACACTCGCCTGCAGATGCTTCTGCGCGGGCAGAACCTGGTGGGCTATCACAACTATCCCGATGATGTGGTGGAGAGGTTTGTCGAGCAAGCGGCGCAGGGAGGCATTGATGTGTTCAGGATCTTCGATGCCATGAATGATGTGCGCAACATGAAAGTTGCGATGGAGGCAGCCGGCAGGACGGGGAAAATCGTGGAGGGGACGATCTGTTACACCATCAGTCCCGTTCATTCGGTTGACTATTTTCTCCGCCTGGGCGAGCGATTGGCCGAGATGGGGGCTCAGGTTATATGCCTCAAGGACATGGGCGGATTGCTTGCCCCTTATGTCACTTACGAGATCGTGAAGGGCCTTAAATCACGGCTCTCACTGCCACTGCACCTTCACTCGCATTGCACAAGCGGCATGGCCCCCATGAGCTATATGATGGCCATCGAGGCTGGGGTGGATAATTTGGACACGGCCCTCTCGCCGCTTTCCCAGGGAACTTCTCAGCCGGCGACTGAGGCTCTGATTGCAGCATTGCAGGGTACCCCATTTGATACTGGGTTGGACCTCGGGCCATTAAAGGAGATAGCCGATTACTTCTACGAAGTTCGGAAAAAGTATGCCGAATTTGAAAGTCCCGTCAACAACCAAGTGAAGACCGATATCCTGTCCTCTCAGATTCCAGGGGGAATGCTTTCGAATCTGGTGGCCCAGTTACGCGAGCAGAAGGCCGAGGACAAGTTGGACGCGGTGATGGCTGAAATGCCGAGAGTTAGAAAGGACATGGGATATCCCCCGCTGGTTACTCCAACGAGCCAGATGGTCGGCTCTCAGGCCACTCTCAATGTTATAACGGGTAAGCGCTATTCAGTGGTTTCCCAGGAGACTAGGAATTACCTGCTGGGGCATTACGGTGAGTCGCCAGGGCCGATTGATGCAGAGGTGAGGAAGGCTATCCTGGGGAAGAAAGAACCGATCACGTGTCGCCCTGCCGATCTGCTAAAACCGGGGTTGGAACGAGCCAGGCAGGAGATAGGGAGTCTGGCCGCGAGTGAAGAGGACGTGCTTTCCTATGCCCTTTTTCCGGAGGTCGCCAAGGAATATTTCCATTGGCGCGATTCGCAAAATATCCCATCTTCATAGCTTCGGCCTTTAGATCACTTTATTCAGGGGATACTCGACGATTCCTACGGCTCCGTTCTCGATGAGATTGGGAATCATATCGCGCACCACATCTTCAGGGATCACGCTTTCCACCGAGTACCACTTCTTTCCGTGAAGCGACGCCGTGGCATATAGAGGAGAGACCGTCGGTGCTGTGATGCTAGGGAGGAGTCGGATGATTTTGTCCAGATTATGCTCGGCCACGTTCAACTTGATCCCGACCTTGTTCTCGGCCGCGAGCGCCCCCTGAAGGAGGAGACGGATCTGTTCAATTTTGGCCCATTTCCAGGGGTCTCTGCAGGCGGTTTTGTTTGCGATGAGCTGCGGGCTGGATTCGAGTAAATCTTGCAAGATCCTCAGACCGTGGGCCCGTATAGTCCTTCCGGTCTCTGTCACCTCGACAATGGCGTCGACTAAGCCCTCTGCGACCTTGGCCTCGGTCGCTCCCCAGGAAAACTCCACCTCTACCGGGATCTTCTTCTCTGAGAAGAAGCGCTGCGTGAAGTTAACCATCTCAGTGGCGATTTTTTTCCCTTTGAGGTCCTCGATCTTCGTTATCGGGGAATCTTGCGATACCGCCAGGACCCACCGCACCGGCTTAAAGCTAGCCTTGGCATAGACCAGCTCGGCCACGACCTGGACATCTGATTCGTTCTCCTGGATCCAGTCCTTTCCCGTGATTCCCGCATCCAGGGTCCCGGACTCCACGTAGCGGGACATCTCCTGTGCGCGTATCAGGCTTACACGAAGCGTCTCGTCATCAATGGATGGAAAGTAGCTCCGGTCTGTCCCCCGGATCCTCCAGCCGGATTTTCTGAAGAGGTCCACGGTAGCTGCCTCGAGGCTCCCTTTTGGAATCCCAAGCTTCAACAGCTTCACTTTTTGTACACCTCCTCAGGGTTGAAGAGCCTCTTGGCGGAGATCTTCCATTCTCTTCCCTCCTTCCTGCGGAAAAAGCAGGATCGAAAGCCCAAGTGGCATGCCCCTCCTCCGTGCTGCTTTACTCGGAGAAGCAGCGTGTCGTTGTCACAATCGATGAGGGCCTCTCTGACCTCCTGAAGGTGTCCTGATTTCTCCCCCTTGAGCCAGAGCCTGCGCCGAGATCTGCTGTAGTAATGGGCCTTGCCGGTCTTTTGTGTCTTCTGCCACGCCACCCGGTTCATGTAGGCAAGCATCAGGACCTCTCGGGAGCGGTATTCCTGGACTATGACCGGGATCAGGCCATCTCCCTTGGTAAAATCGATTTTCTGCATGGTCGTGAGTTCTTTGAAAGCCCTTGAGATTTTTACGCAATTACCATACACGGGGTGTGGATTCAACCAGGCGGCTCATAGCCTTGCCCGGTTGAGTCTATTCTTGCAGTGCCAATTGAGGTGGTTTGTTATTGGAGGAAGGGTTGGTGCGATCTTGCCAGTGTCCCGTGCCTAGGCCTTGTTGGGCCACTCAAACGGCGCTGGTCTCATAAAGGAAAATATATTGCTCTGATTTGACGGATACTATTCCTTCCACCAATGTAGCTCAAGCCATAGCAAGGTGAGAGTTGCGTGTCAACAGAACAAACTTAGACAACGACCCGAGCTGTATTTGTAAAATGCAGGGAAGCGATCGATGACTTGGCAAGATTTCGCTGGAACTACCGATATCAAGAGCTGGAGCTAATGAATGGGACTGAGACTACCAGTTCCTAGCAAGATGCGGGCGGTAAAATTTATCGATTAAGAAAAGTAAAGTAGATGAATATTAAGGCCTTGATAGTTAATAGTTTGACGATCGCCCATGGGACATGGTAAACTCCCACCCATGTCAATGACCATCAAAATTATTGAAACTGCTCGAGGGCCAGTCGAAACTGCCATTGTGGGTGAGGGACCGGCCGTGCTGGTCATCCACGGGTGCCCAGGCGGATATGATCAGGGCCTCATTGCCGCAAGGCTGGCGAATGGCCATCGCTTCAAATTCATCTCCCTCTCAAGACCAGGATACCTGCGCACGCCCTTGAGAGTGGGGATCACACCGGAGTCTCAGGCGGATGCCTACGCTGCTCTTCTAGATGCACTGGAGATCCCAAATGCAGGAATTATCGGGATTTCCGGTGGTGCGCCTTCTGCACTACAGTTTGCTTTGCGTCATCCCGAGCGGTGCAGGGCCCTTGTGACGGTGTCTGCCATAAGTCAGCGCCTTAGCCAGGCTGAGCTCAGGAAGTGTAAATCTGTATCAAGGCGGATACTCTTCGTCGTCGAGCTGGTGTCCGAGCTTGTAAAGAACCTAATTCCCATTGTGGCACAGAAGTGGCGGAAGATAGTCCCATTCGTGATCCCTAACAATCCCGACTTAGAGGCCCAGGCGTTGACCAGACAGGAAAACCTGGCCCTGATCTTGGGGCTCCTCCGGTCTTTCGGCAATATTTCTTCGCGTAGAGCTGGCCTGGAGAACGATAGATTCCAGCTATCAACCATGCCGATTTATCCGTTAGAGAACATTAAGACACCGACCCTGGTGTTGCACGGCAGCGAGGATAGGCTCGTGTCTCTTACTCACGCGAATTTCATAGCGGAGACCGTTCCCAACGCTACGCTCAAACTCGTCGAGGGAGGAGGCCATCTCTTCTTTGCTACTCACAGAGGACAGGTCTTCCCGGCTGTGGTGGAGTTTCTCAAGCTAAGTGCACACAAGGCAACCTCTGATTATCACAGGTCGCTGACCTTCGAGACAGATAGCAGATCACCAAGGATCATTTCTGACTCCGCAAGCCCCGCATAACTCCGAACTGAGCTGCGGTCGGCATTCCCTGCTCTGCTAAACCGTCAGATCCAGTCACAGGTATTAGTGTTTGTCTACCACGAAGATCACGAAGAGATTCATAATCTAATTTCACTTTGTGTCCTTCGTGGTCTTTGTGGTGATATTTCTCTCTTGCTATAATCAGGGAAAGTAGCGCACTCGCACGCTGCTTATCCCTATATTTTTGTATGGGATGGATTAATCTGTCTCAGATGGCTATCAAGGGTATGTTACGAAGGGGACGGCTTTTATCCTACCAGCTCTTTGTCATCCTTTTTTTCTTTCCGTTTATGATCTTGTGGTTTATCTCAAGCTATATCGCTACTTTTGCCGACTCCAGTGGAAACCTGGCACATCGGTTTTTGACCTTTTGGGCCAGGAGTAGCCTCGCCTTGGCGGGGCTTCGTGTTCACATTGAGGGTCATGAACGCCTTGATCCTGAGATGACCTATGTTTTTATGTCGAACCACGCGAGCTTTCTCGACATCCTCTTGGCCTTTGCCTATTTCCCTTATAATTTTCGCTTCATCATTAAGGAAGAGATCTTTTCGATCCCCTTTATCGGGTGGGTCCTCAGGAGGTCCCGCCAGATCCCTATTGATCGACAAAACCCCAGGAGGGGGCTAAAAAGCCTGAAGCAGGCAGCAGACCTTCTGAAGGAGGGCATCTCGCTTGTAGTTTTCCCCGAAGGGACCAGAACCCCAAACGGAAAATTGCAGGGATTCAAGGAGACGCTCTTTGTCTTGCCCATTCGAGCCCGAATCTCAGTGGTCCCGGTCCTGATTGAAGGAACCTTCAAGGCCCTTAAGCGGGGAAGTGTTCTCCTCAATCCAGTCCCGCTTAGGCTGACCTTTTACGATCCCATCCCCCCGGCCTCGTTTAAGGACAGGGACAGGGGTGACTATGCGGAGAAGGCCCGGTTGGTGCTTTTAACCACGATCCGAAATTAATCAGTCAAAGAAATCTTCCCTGATGAGCATCAGACCGCGACAAATAGCTGTTTCAAGCATGAATCAG
>JACZXR010000351.1 GCA_022571535.1 Deltaproteobacteria bacterium
AAAAGTACAGTGAACTTAGGGCTCAAGACGCAGCTTGTCTTGAGGTGTGAAGCAGAAGACCAACCACCACAGGACAAGAAGAGCCCACAAGGTGATGAAAGTAACAGACAGGAGGGTGAGGGAGGATCATGACTGGGGTAGGATTTCTGCCTAGCTTTGCCCCATATAAAAAAGACCTGGCGACCTATTCCCGTTGTGATGGTCCTGGGTACTGTGTCCTGCCACAGGATAGACAATCCTGCACCGTATAAATAATGACACAATATCAATTAGTTAAACTACCAGGTGTCCAGCAGGTGTCCACGAGTAAGGCAATCCTTCTGACCCTCCCGCTGGGGATCCTGGAAGTAGTAACCAGCTTTTGGTGTGGGTATTGCCCTTGTGTCGACCCCTTACCCATATCCTTTGGCGAGGAGTTATGGCCGTTTGCTCCACATGTAGAAGGGCCTCCCGACCTAGAATGGGCATTCCTGGAGGCGTCCATGCTCCTAGATGACTCGGAATAGAACACGGACTTCGGAGTTGCCCAGGAAATCGATGCCACACCCTACCCGCCGAGGTAGAGAGGGAAATGCCCCTCTTAGCTATAATCTAGACCCGTATAATCCGCGAGTGAAAATAAAAAGGACTTTTCAAGTCGAGATGATCGTTCCGGCTAAGACCTCCAGGATGCAATTGAAAAGATGCCATTAAAGCGGCACTTCCTCAGAGGCGAAAATGTGTCAATTCTATATAGGCCCGGAGCCGCTCTGGGCTTGAGTTTGCTCGGTATTAGACCCCCAGGACTCAATTAAAGAGCTAATGAATTGAGTCCTACGGGTTGTTGGACAAAAAAGCGGCGGCCCGATGTGGACCGCCGCTTGTGGGCTATGGGAATGGCCTCGCTAATCTTGATTAAGTAGCGTGTAATCCTTGAGTGGAATAAAAAGGCCCCAAGTCGAGATGATCCTTGCTGGTAGGGTGTAGGGAAATCTGCGCCGCTCAAACAAAAGGCTTGCTTTAGTGTAGCCGTTCCTTTTGGATATTTGAGTTCCTCATCAGCCAAGCGGCAATCATCCTTCTATGAAACCGCCATTGGTTGCCCACCTTGAAGGCTGGAAGTCTCTTTTGGGCTAACAAACGGTAGACGGTAAATCGGTCTATATTGAGGTACTTTGCAATTTCTTTAATGGTTAATAATTGTTCTGGCATTTCCCGTCTTCTTATCTGTTGGATACCTTCCTAAAGTCCAAACAGCGGCCCGTTGTGGACCGCCGCATTCATCCAGAACTTTTTGCCAGCCTTACGCACCTCATTTCTTCCGTCGCTATAATTGCTATAAGGGCCACGCGCTAGGAATAAAATCCAGTATCTTTTCCTGAAGCTGCTTGAAGGTGTAGGGCTTAGTAATGTAATCGTTGCATCCGGCTTCGATGCAACTGCTCAAATCCGATTCCCTGAAGAGGACCGTAGATGCCAGGATAGGGATATCTTGGGTTTTTGGGTTGGAGCGGATAATTCGTGTTGCTTCTCGTCCATCCATGACCGGCATCCTGATGTCCATGAGGATCAGGTCGGGATTTTCTTCGATGGCTTTCGCTACACCTTGTTTACCGTTGTTAGCCGAAATGACGGCAAATCCCAACATCTCCAGTTTCAGGGTGAGAATATGTAATAAATCTGGATGATCTTCTACAATGAGGGCTTTTTTCATCCTGAACTGATCCATCGCAGTTTTCATAAACACTTTTCCACTTGTTAGTTACGCATACGATGTGCCAAATGGTAATATTGTTATTTTCCAACCACTTATCCGCTGGTACTGATTACAGGTTAGGCGTGGTTGCCTGAAGGATAAGGGCATGGTTGCCCGAAGGATCGAAGCTGTAAAGAATGCTGAGGATTTAGACGCGGTTATGAGTGGTCGGGGATAGGAATCTCTCCCAAGACGCAATTAATCGACGCTTTAAATGAGTCCTAGCCAGATTTACTATTTGGTCAATTCTAAATTGGCTAGAACCCGCTCTGGGCTTGGGTTTGCTCAGTTTTAGACCCCCAGGACTCAATTAAAGAGCTAATGAATTGCATTCTGGCAGGATTCCATTTATGAGATGTCACGACTGCGGTACTGGGGCAGCTATAAGCTGATGCTCGAAGCCCGGCATGGTGGGTGGTGGGATGCCAATTAAATCGGTCTCTCGCCCCTGCCCATCGAAACCCCGCAGGGTTTGCTGGTGATTTACCACGAGGTGCTGCAGACAGCGGGCGGTTCCCTTTACCGACTGGGATTAGCTCTGTTTGATTTGCACACACTGGAGCGTTGTCTGAAACGCAACAACGAGTGGATCTTTGGCCCTGAGGAATCCTACGAGCGGCGCGGGGATGTGGACAACGTGGTTTTTCGTTGCGGCACTACATTGCCCCCGATGGCGACACCCTCTATCTCTATTATGGCGCGGCGGATTCAACCATTGCCTTGGCCACTGGCAATATTCGCGCCATTCTGGAGTGGCTTGAACAAGAAAGATAGAAAACCCATGGCAACGATCAACTAAAGGAAGGAGAATTTATGGAAACATTTGAGAAACGGCAGAAGGAGGCGATCCGGCGGGAGAAAAAGCAGAAGAAAGCTGCGCGCCGGATGGAGCGAAGGAGCGAGAAGACGGGACCCGAGGAACAGCCCCCTAGAGGAAAATCCGCAGATAGCTGAGTCTGTTTTCGGTCTAAAGCCAAAGACCTTGTCGAAATTGGTCAAATAAACTATCTGATTTGTTCAACAAGGTGAAAATGAAAAACAGCATTTCATACAAAGACTGTCTTATTCGTGGCGAATCATTTCAACGAGAGAAAAATAGGATTTGAGTTTCCCAATATACCTTGACGCGCCAAGAAAGTGGAAGTAGGGGAACGGGGTTTCCATCACACCAATATCAATTCAATGAAGCTTTCCCGACTGAAAGTGAAGCCGGCGAGTATGCCCTGCAAAAAGCCAGCGAATGGATTGATAGGAACTGAAATGGGATTGCTGGCACCTATCACCATAAACGCATGTATCACAAGTTGACACCACCGCCGTTTGAGTTCGAACTTTCAGGGTGACCTTCGGATAGGCTGAACGTGATGCGAGCCTCATCCACTGCAGCAGGACTTCTATCGAAGGAGCGGAGGATAACCGATGTTATCCTGCAACTCGCTCACAGAGACCGAATCATTTAACAGTAAGCGAGATCCCTGTGTTCTCTTTCTTGGCCCTTTTCGCTGCCCTTTTCTCCATCAAGGTCTTCAGTGGTTTCTTTTTGTTCTGTTTCTTACTATCTTTGCCCTTACTCAAGTTAGTCGCTCCTTATGTCTGAGTTTGATAGGCTGCGCGGGAAACAACGCATTGCCTAGTGATCTTTGCCGCCTCAAGCACCCACATGGTATCCTTAATGACCACAGCAGTTTTTAGACTTTCTTCCGCTTTCACATGGGCATGGTTCATTGCGACCAAACTGACCCTCCTTATATTTTTTGGTTTTAACCTAAACGAGCAACTACCAGCGGGAACGTTCGCCACCACCACCTCCCCCCCTGCCTCCTCCTCTGTTGTCTCTAAAACCACCACCGGACCTTTGTTCCTGCGGCCTTGCCTCATTGACGGTCAACGTCCGCCCCTCAAGTTGCGTTTCGTTAAGGGCCTCGATAGCT
>JACZXR010000352.1 GCA_022571535.1 Deltaproteobacteria bacterium
CTGTTCCACAGCAAAGCAGACCTTAATTCCTGCTCAAGACGCGATTAATCGACGCTTTAATTGAGTCCTAGCCAGATTCCGATTTGGTCAATTCTCTTTGGGTTTAGAATCGCTCTGGGCCTGGGTTTGCTCGATGTTTGACCCCCAGGACGCAACTGATGAGCTAAACAGTTGATCCCATAAATAGAATGGCCTCCCTTGGTCGAAGAGTTGTATCATAATGACGACCCAAATAAACAAAAAGGAGGCCATCCGATGAAACACTTTGCAGGTGCCGATCTGCACAAGAGAGTAACCCCACTGGCAGTACTGAGAGAAAAGAAACCACCCCCCAGTACCGATTCTCCGATAAGTAGTATGGAGTACAGTATGGGGTCTAGGCTTTGATATCTAAACAATCCTAGAAAGCCTGTTCACTTCTCCAATGATTAGTCTTTCCATATAGGCCCGGTAGTCTTCCTAGAAATTGGGGGGGTCTGTAAAATGAAATCGGTCACCTTGACATCACCCCAATGAGCAAATAACCAAAGCCTGGCACTATTACATTTCCTCTCCCGATATAAATCGCTATACTACTAGACATTAATCGTATAGATTCACCTGGCGGTTCTTTCCAGATTGGCCCGACATTTTTAACTTTCCAGGAAGGTTCATTGTCTTTGATTTTCTCTTGCGATGACGTGGTAGAGCAACCCTGGAGCGAACCTACGAACTGAAGATAAAATAGAACCACCGAACAGGGCTTACATATAGGGATTATTCAGCACCACAGAGTGCTGCTTTCAAAAAAAGCCATTTTCTACAAACTCGCTATAAACTGGAAAGGGAAAGGGAGTGTGGATATTCACTTAACACTTTACGAAACGCGTGTGCTCGGTTCGTTGATTGAAAAAGAAAAAACAACGCCGGATCAGTATCCTCTTTCGCTCAATGCGCTAACCAACGCGTGCAATCAGAAGAGCAATCGTGATCCCGTTCTTGAGATCGAGGAAGAGACCGTGCAAGAGACGGTTGATGAACTGGCAAAGAAGCACCTGGTAGTGGAGCAGTCCAGCTTTGGCAGCCGGGTTGTAAAATTCGAGCATCGGATTTGCAATACCGAGGCCAGTAGTTTGAGTCTCACAGAACAGGAGCTTGGGATTATATGTGTCTTATTTTTACGCGGCCCGCAGACACCAGGCGAACTGCGTTCGAGGGCGAACCGCCTATGCCAATTTAGCGATGTGCAGGAAGTGGAATCTATTCTCAAAGATTTGATCGAAAAGGACGATGGCCCTTATATTGTAAAGCTTCCCCGGGAAGCGGGAAAGAGAGAATCCCGCTATGCCCATCTGTTTAGCGGGGAAGTCGAGACAACTGATTCCTCCGATCATACGACGACGGGTGACGGAATTTCAAGCCAAGACTGCGACCGTATCAGATCGTTGGAACAGCGGGTCGAAGAAATGCAGGATGAAATTGCCCAGATTAAACGTAAACTGGAAGAACTCATTCCGTAAAGAAACGAGTCGGCGCAAATTTTCCAAGTGGATTCCGATATCACTAGGGACTCTCTGGGACACTCGTTTTGCCTAAATAGGTTTCGATGCAAATATGTTTCCGGCCAACTGAGAAAGGAGATGTTGCCGACTAGAATTTCCATCCTGGATGCTGACATTGGCTCTGCACCTGCGGCGGTCCACATCGGGCCGCCGTCAAAGTTCCCGAAACGATAACATCAACCTTGAGATTGACCAGCTCCGCCACGAGCTTGGGAAGCAGTTCAGACTTGTGGAGCGCAAATCGGATCACGATGGCGATGTTTTGCCCCTCCATATAATAGCCGAGTTCGACCAGACCTTCTTTCGAAAACCTTTGGCCGTGCCCACCTGCTGCACTTAGAAAACCTATCCGATAGACTTTTCCCGTACGCTGCGCTTCGGCGGGCAACGGCCCTGCGAGCAGTCCGAAGGTTAGGGTACTGATAAGCCCGATGGTCCTGAGATTCATAATTACCTCGTCTAATGATGAGAGGGGCCCTAACTGACTCCTCAAGGTGCCCTTCTTGTAGGTTCATAGAAGCATGTCAATAAGCTAGAAAGCGGAGTCTTGGCGGGCTCTTACAGGCCAATATCATCACAAGACGCAATTAAACGAAGCTTTAAGTGCGTTCTACCGAGTTTATGGGTACTGCTACGTCCTCAACCATCTCCTGCAGAATAAAAAGTCGAGTACGCAAGAAATTGTTGCTGGTATCCTACACGAGGACCGTGGAGTTACCATCCACACAAGCTAGAAGTTTTTACTGCTAACCTGACGAGTGCCCTATCGGGAAGCTGAAAGACGCCCATTAATGGATGGTCGGATTTGAAGGGGAAATATATTCCAGAATCTTCCTCTGGAGCTGCTTCAATGTAAAGGGCTTAACTAGATAATCATTACACCCGGCTTCGACGCAACTCCCAAGATCCGACACTAAGAAGAGGGCCGTGGCTGCCAGGATCGGGATATCGTGCGTCTCCGCGTTGGAGCGGATAATGCGCGTTGCTTCTCGCCCGTCCATCTCTGGCATTAAAATATCCATGAGGATCAGGTCGGGTTTTTCTTCGATGGCTTTCTCCACACCTTCTTTACCATTTTTGGCTGCGATGACTGCAAACCCCAAGATCTCCATTTGCAAGGTGAGGACCTCAAGCATATCCGGATGATCTTCCACAATGAGGGCTTTCTTCATCCTGAACTGATCCAATGCAGTATTCATAAGAGACCTCTCCGCTTATTGGTTAAGCATATGATGTGCCAAATGGTAATATTGTTATTTTTCAATAACTTATCTTGCTGTGCTGATCCCAGGTTTGGCAGGGGTGCCTGAAAGATTAGGGTATGGTTGCCCGAATAATGGAAAGGGCGATTTCAATCCACTCCCCACGAAAATGGCGCGGCATAAAAGGTTGTCAGCCATTACAAGACGCAATTAATCGACGCTTTAATTGAGTCCTACGAAGTTCCTTGGCGCCGCCCCCCCCAGCGATAAAGGGGCGTTATGTTTCGCGGATACGACTGCAGACAGGGTCTTAGAGATGTAGCGGAATCAAAAACGGCAGCTAGAGGTGGAACCGCCGTGACGATGCACGGTCTCGGCGACTTATAGGGAGCGAGCCAACTGGGAGCGACTCCTCTGGATGATGGAGTTGGGAAGGATAGCGCACAGGCCGGCGATTAGCCGGTTCACCCACCCGTTGATGTACAACACATCGCCTCGCATCACGGCGTTGTAACCTTGCTCTGCCACGGTGCGGGCGTCCATCCAGATGAATGAAGGCAGTCGGCTTGCTGCCTCCCGCGTGCCCATCACGTCGTGAAATTCGCTGTAGGTGAGTCCTGGGCACAGGGCGGTCACGTGTACGCCCCGGTCGGCAAGCTCCTGCGAAAGCGAGCGCGACAAGTGCACGACAAAGGACTTGGTGGCAGAGTAAAGGCTTCCCGCGCTGGGCGGCGCGTAGACGGTAAGGGAGGCAACGTTGAGTACGCGCCCGTAGCCCCGCTCCACCATTGCCGGCACAAAGAGGTGACAGAGGTGGGCGACAGCGGTGGTCATCACCTGGATTAGGTCCGCCTGCTCATGCCAGCCGCTCTCGATGAACGTCTTGGCAATAGCATAGCCGGCGTTGTT
>JACZXR010000353.1 GCA_022571535.1 Deltaproteobacteria bacterium
AGCAATGTGTGACCTGGACGTCAAGAAAGATTTAGGAGGGCTAGTGCTTCCGCGACATTGCATTTAGTGAAGAAGGTAGTCCGAGTTACAATTGTCCCCCGGCACCTGTGGACAGATCGTTAAATTATTGGGTAACCCCGCGGCTTGCCGCGGGCACAAAACCGATGGGGTTTCCAAAGGGGAGAAGCGGTAGCTCTTCCCTTTGGTCGACCACGGGGTTCAAACCCCGTGGTCGATATAACTTGATTGATTAGGGATTTTCTAGTCAACGGCTGATCTGATATACTTGGCCTCCAGATCAGCAATTATCTTTCGGTGAGCGACTGTGTGGTCTATGTCAGTTGAAGATTGCTGGCGCCCCATTTTGTCATTGGCTTGACAGGAGCCTAGAATTCTCGTCGCGGACAATCTTTCTGGCCAAATCTATAACTCCCACGCGGTACTCTCCACGCATAATCTGCATTCGTATCCTCTTGATCTCTTCTTCCCGGGGATTAATACCCTTTATTGACAAACCTTCTAATTTACCAAACCCTCTCCTTTTACTCCTGACTTCCAACCCTTTTTCGATAATCCCAATTTCTTCGATATACATAAGGCCCCCTTAATTGCCTTCCATTTCACTGGCACAAGCTCCATTTCTTACCGTTAAAGAGATTTTGATCCTCTACTTGCTTATAGAATTTTAGAGCAATGTCCATACCAAAATTGCCCCATCCGTTATGCCAGGCTAATCTATTGTTATTCCACAGGACTATCTATGTTCACTGTCAAAAAAATGCTGCTCAGTGAAAAAACTGTAACAAGCTTAAAAAAAATACAATTTTTGTCACTTAAAAGAGAAGTGAGGCGAAATAAAAGTGAATCAATAGATAAGGGTAACACCCACCACAGGGAGGATCTCTTGGACTGATAATTTTCGGATCGAGGTTAGATTCTTACCGATAAAATGTTCAACAGAACGACTTCAACAAAGTTTTTCGCGCCAAGCCTGTCCTGAGCCCTTCCTTTGTCAGGATAAACTCCGCCGAAGGGACCGCAAAGAATGAAATCCCAATTTCGAAATTCGAAACAATACCCAAATTCAAATTACCAAAATCTTAAACTATTCAATTCGATAGTTTTGAAGATTAGGAATTATGTCATTTGAATTTGTTTCGTATTTCGGATTTCGTGCTTCGAGTTTTTTGTTCTCCTTCCTTGGCATCCTTTGCCCCGTGGAATATTTTCACGGCCGGGGCGTTAGTGTCGCACCCGTGACGGTATTCCACGGGGCGAGTCATCGTTTATCCGATTCCTCTTTCTTATTGCGCCAAGCCGGTCCTGAGCCCTTCCTTTGTCAGGATAAACTCCGCCGAAGGGACGCCAAGACCCATTGTTTGACATCAGGGGTGCCTACCACATATGATTTTAACCACGCATCCATACTGCCTTTGGGAGGTCTATCATGAAACAAACGATTAGAATCATGCTGGTCTTTAGTCTGGTCTTGACCCTCGTGACGGTTCGGACCGCCATGGCTGGGGAGACGGCAGGCCAGATTCTGGCAAAGCTGGAGCAGCTCTCGCCCGAAGAGCGAAAAAAGGTCCTGATCGAGGGGGCCAAGAAAGAAGGCGAGATAATCATCTATACCTCTATGCGCCAGGACCAGTCGACTCCCTTTTCGCAGAGGTTTAACAAGCGCTACCCCTTCCTCAAGGTCCATACCTATAGGACCGCCTCGTCGAGGCAAGTGGCGAAGGTCCAGGCCGAGTTCAATGCCGGGAGACATCAGGTGGACGTCATCAACGGCAACGCCGCAGCCGTATATACAATCAAGGGAATGGGTGTCTTGGACCCGTACCACTCACCGGAGAGAAAGTTCTTCCCTGCGTCCTATAAGGACAAGAAGGGATACTTTACCCCCGTTTACGTGATCCCGGTTGTCCTCGGGTACAATCCAGGTTTGGTAAAAAAGGGAGAGGCCCCCAAGAGTTACGAGGAGCTGCTGGCCCCCAAGTGGAAGGGAAAGATGCTCCTGGACACCGATGACTATGAGTGGTACATCGCCCTGCTCACGCACTTTGGTAGAGAAAAAGGCATGCAGTATATGAAAAGTCTCGCGAAGCAGAATCTTTCAATGAGACGGGGAAGAACTCTCCAGACTCAGCTGTTGATGGCGGGGGAGCAACCCATAGCCATTGCCCTGCATGCCCACACGGTGCTCGATTTCAAGCAGAAAGGGGCGCCGATTGACTGGAACATTCTCGACCCTGCTATTGCCAAGCCCAATTCCATCACGTTGCCCAAATACGCCCCCCATCCGTATGCGGCAGCCCTTTTTATCGACTGGTCGCTTTCCAAGGAAGGGCAGACCATGATCACGACGTTCGGCCGAGTGGTGGCCCGAAAGGGGATCAAGCAGCGGTTCCCGGAATTGCAGAAGGTGAAGTACTTTTTGACCCACCCCGATACCATAGGCCCCGTTCTGAACCCGAGCATCAAAGAGTACCAAAAAATATTTATGAGATAGGTCTTCCAAAGAGATTTAAACCCAGGACAACATCGGGCAGTGTCAAGGCACCGGGACAGGCCCTGCAGGCCGCCGGTGCCTCTTTCATGCCCTCACTCCTCTCACGTACCATGTCTGACGCGATTTCATGCCAAGGCTTAAAGGCCCTGATGAACTCCGGCAAAAGCTACGCCCTTTTTGACGTGAGAGAACGGGGCGAATATAACGCCCAGCAGATTTTCACTGCAACCTCCTTGCCGCGAGGACAGATTGAGTTTCGACTATTGTCGCTTGTGCCGACCCACAACGTTCCGTTGGTGGCTTACGATGACGGCGGAGAAAGGGCATCTCTTGCAGCCGCCACAATGGAGCAAATGGGCTATGAAAAGGTCTCGGTGCTTGAGGGCGGGCTGCCGGCATGGTCCAGCACAGGCTACCTGACGGTGAGCGGGGTTAACGTCCCGAGCAAGGTATTCGGCGAGAGGGTCCACAGCAAAACAAAAGTGCCGGAAATTACCCCGGAAAAGCTCAAGACCTTACAGGAAGAAAAGAAGGACCTCACGATTCTGGACGTCAGGACGCCCGAAGAGTATCGCCGCTTTTGTGTCCCGGGCGCCATCAACGTTCCCGGGGGCGATCTCATCCTCTGGGCCGAATCGCTTAGACAAAAACCGGACAGGACAGTGGTCGTCAACTGCGCCGGCCGTACACGAAGCATCATCGGAACCGCATCGCTTCGCACCCTCGGCCTCACAAACGTCTACGCGCTCAAGAATGGCACGATGGGTTGGACCCTGGCAGGGCTGAAGCTTGAGGACCACCCCCCACAGGAGACTCCCCTGCCCGCTCCCGAGAGCAGCGAACGTTCAGCGCTCCTGGCCGAGCGCGTCGCTGCGGAAGATGGGATGCCGCTGATTTCCGTTCCTGAGCTTCTCGGACTACGCTACGAAGCAGAGCGGCAAGTTCTATATCTTATAGACGTTCGCTCAGAGAGAGAATTCGAGACGGGTCATATCCCGGGCTCCATGAACATACCAGGCGGCCAGGCGGTGCAACGAATCGACGACTATATTGCTGTCCGAGAATGTCAGATCGTTTTTATCTCCCACGGGCAGGTGCGGGCAGTGATGGGAGCGCATTGGTATCGTCAGATGGGCTATAA
>JACZXR010000354.1 GCA_022571535.1 Deltaproteobacteria bacterium
CAGGCGCGGGCTGAAATGCGGAGTATTGGAGCTTCCCATAGACCGTGGTAGAAATTAAGCAATGTCTATAGAATCAAAGACCGAACATCTTAATTCTTGGTGGATGAGCAGTAACCGTAGAGACAGGAGCATAGAAATAGAATGAAATACCTACTAACCGGTGGGGCGGGATTTATCGGGTCCCATTTATCTGAGGCACTCCTGGAGAGAGGGGATGAAGTCTGTATTATTGATGATCTCTCCACAGGCGGGATCGAGAACATCAAGCATCTCAAAGGACGAACTGGATTCAGGTATGTTCTTGATACGGTAATGAACAGGTCGATTATGATAGAGCTTGTGGACGAGGCCGATGTTGTACTTCATCTAGCGGCTGCAGTTGGAGTACGGCTCATTGTCGAAAGCCCGGTGCGGACGATAGAGACGAATATCAAGGGGACGGAGATTGTCCTCGAACTTGCGGCCAAAAAGAAAAAAACGGTGGTCGTATTTTCCACCTCCGAGGTATATGGGAAGTACAACGGCACCAAGTTCTCTGAAACTGGGGACCTAGTTCTTGGGCCGACTTTCAAAGGGAGATGGAGCTATGCAGCTTCGAAGATCATCGATGAGTTTCTAGCTCTTGCCTATTACAAGGAAAAGAAACTTCCTGTAATCATAATTCGCCTTTTTAATACCGTGGGTCCACGCCAAACGGGTCGCTATGGCATGGTCGTTCCCCGTTTTGTGCAGCAGGCCTTGAGTGGAGAACCTATCACGGTATATGGGGACGGGAAGCAGACGCGCACTTTTACGCACGTAAAAGATGCAGTCATGGCGATTTTGAACCTAGTAAAACATCCAGATGCTATAGGGGAAATATTTAACATTGGGGGACGAGACGAGGTCTCCATTGAGGGATTGGCGGACCTTATCAAAGAGGTCCTTCAAAGCCCTTCCTCTATTGTTCACATCCCTTATGAGAAGGCCTATGAAGAAGGATTCGAAGATATGCGGAAGCGAGTTCCGGAAATTGGCAAGATTGAAGCTCTTATCGGATATGAGCCTAAATGTGATATCAGAGATATGATTCGGGATGTAGCAGAGTATCAAAAAAAACGAGGGCTTTCGTCATCGCTATGAGTTCTTCATTAAAGGATTTGACGGGTGTTTACCCGATTTCACACAAGGTTTCCTCGGATTTAATATCCGAATATCCCTTGAAGCGGAGTCTTGATTTCATTGTTGCTTCCCTTGCCCTTATTATTAGCTCTGCCCTCTGGTTGATATTTGCTGTTGCCATCAAAATCGAGGACAGGGGTCCAGTCTTTTATCGTCAGAAGAGGTGGGGAAAAAATAAAAATACTGTGAAAGTGTACAAGTTCCGAACCATGGTTGTAAATGCGGATGAAAAATTTGGGCGTTTCCAGGCCCACGAGAATGATCCGAGAATCACTCGTGTGGGGAAGTTCCTGCGTGCTACCAGTCTGGATGAGATGCCCCAAATCCTGAATATATGGAAGGGAGAGATGAGCTGGGTTGGGCCGCGTGCGTTGCCGATAAACGAAGTGCAAGTTAAGGAAGAGAACGGGTCTCTCCCAGATGAGGAAATCCCTGGATTTGATCTAAGGTGCAGGGTGAGGCCGGGACTTACCGGCATGGCTCAGGTCTATGCCCCGCGGGATGTGCCCCGCAGACACAAGTTTCGATATGATCTGATCTACATTCAGAACCAGAGCTTTTTGTTGGACCTAAAACTAATCGTTCTCTCGCTATGGATTACTTTGAGGGGAAAGTGGGAGAGTAGGGGGAGGAAGTTCTAACCAAATATATTTGAAATTTTTGGTTGAATTTTGGATTACGGAATCAGGAAAAAGATTACTCTCGCAAAGGCGCAAAGGACGCCAAGGAGGAGGATCAAAAAAGTTTTCTTTGTGGTCTTGGCGCGATGAGGAAAAGATCGGATAAACGATGTCTCTCGCGAAGGCGCAAAGGACGCCAAGGAGTGACTGGAAGATAAAGATGACAGCGTGACTATCAGATGAACCTGAATCCGGCGTGGATCTCTGATGAAACGCATTCGAAAGGGGCCTCAAACTGTCCAACCCACGGGGGTCAGTCCACTTCCTTCGAAGACGTGACAAGGCAGTGGCCTTATTGATTCCAGCACCTAAAGAGGAACTAGGAGAGCCGACAAAAGAACTCGTGGCGTTCCAGCTTCCTGGCATGATAGCTAACCACCATCGCTGCCTTCTAGATTTTACCCTGTATTTTAAAAATAAAGCTTGTTTTTTTTATTAAAAATCATATATTTAGGCTAAAGAGGCGTATATTATAAATTGGTTGGCGAATAATAATTGACCAATAGTCATTGACCGTGAGCATGTAGCGAAACGCAGGAGGATTTATGAATCCAAGGCGAAAGAAATGGGGGAGTTCTTATGTATTGGGGACCTGTATCTTTCTGACCACGCTATGGGTGTTTGGGGTGCCAACCTTATGGTCACAGCAGGCTGGAATTCCCGGTTATCAGTACCAATTTGGTTTTCCTCCTCCCGGCTTAGGCCGAGCGCCGGCACCGTATGTAGGGGCACCGACCTATAATCCTAATGCACCCTCATATCTACAATACCCAGGCCAATCTGCATTTTTCCAGGGAATGATGGTACCTCCACAGGCTATCCAACCCAGTGGTTCCTCATTCTACGGACCCCAACAAGGTTCACCCAATCGTGTTAGATCCTGTCAATACTCCAGTCCAATGATGCCTCCATTGCCCCCCCAGGCTGCCCAGCCACCTTCGACAGGGATCCCAGAAGTGTCGCCATGGCCTGGCTCTGGTGCCCTATCACTACAGCAGGTCATGGGGAGCGGCCTTATAAATCAATCGGTTTTAGGTACAGCGTCAGACGGGCTAATAAAACAGCTCGATGAGGGAAACGTCCTGTCGAAGAAGCAGGGTTCAACTGATAGTAAAGAAGATGGCAGCTTTCCCACGTCTTTCGTTCCTGAACCGTATTCTTCTATCGAATCCTCTTTTAATTTAACTCTCTTTCCCGGACAACCAGCGATTGGTGTCCGCCAGTTTGGATATTCTATCTTTTCTAGATCGGTCTCGACATTTGCTCCGGTGTTGGATGTCCCTGTGGGCCCGGATTACGTCTTGGGACCAGGGGATAGTTTAAAGATCAATGTTTGGGGGTCGACACAACTGGCGTTTACGCAAAATGTGGATAGAAATGGAGAGATAAATCTTCCCAATGTGGGGCCTGTGAGGGTGTGGGGTTTAACATTCGATGATGCCGGGAAAGTAATCCGCAGGCAACTCACCCGGTACTTCCGGGGGATAAAAACTAACATCACAATGGGACGGTTGAGGACGATTAGGGTCTATGTCGTGGGAGAAGTCTGCCAGCCGGGCTCCTACACCCTTAGTTCCCTTTCAACGTTGACGAATGCCCTGTTTGCAGCCGGGGGGCCGGTTAAGTTAGGTACGCTCCGAAATATCAGCCTTAAACGAAACCACCGTACCGTGGGGACAACCGATCTCTACGATTTTCTCCTCAGAGGAGACAAGACTCGCGATTTCCGTCTGCAGTCAGGGGACACCATTTTTGTTCCACCGGTTGGTTTAATTGCTGCTATAACCGGGGAGGTAAAACGGCCTCCTATC
>JACZXR010000355.1 GCA_022571535.1 Deltaproteobacteria bacterium
TGAGTGTGAGGATGAATGTTCTGGACTACTCCGAAGGGTCGCGCCGCAAAGCCACGGACGTATGTCCGTGAGACGGGGTTTGCAGCCGAGGGGTATGCTCCGAAGAAAGGGAGAAATCCGACACTGAACTTTCTCACAGAGAGAATGCAGATTATAGCAAGAGAGTAATATCGCCACGAAGAGCACCAAGGACACAAAGGGAAACAGATTGAAAAAACTTCATGATCTTCGTGTACTTCGTGGTAATAAATACTACGACATGTCACTGGATCTGAGAATTTAGCAGAACAGGGAAGCCGGTCGCAACTCAGTTAATTGTTAAAGCGAGAAAGAAATTTCACCACGAAGAGCACGAAGGACACAAAGGAAAATTAGGTTAAAAACTTCGTGATCTTCGTGTACTTCGTGGTAGATAAATACTATAAGATTTATGAGGCCACTGGCTCCCGCTGAGGGCTTCGTCGTGAGCTCCCTTCGGTCCGGGCACTCAGGGTCGAGGACAGCCGAAGGGGCACGCCCATCGGCTTCATCTGAGCCCGCAATTTTGGCAATAGAGCCAGCTCATTATTGCAATCAACCCAAGGAAATGTTACCCATCTAATGCGTGGGCCGTATCACAGAACTGCTGGAGCTAAAGGTCCTCGTTACCAAAGCTAGAGGGGAAGGCAAAAAAGTCGTACTTACGAACGGCTGCTTTGACATTCTCCACCGAGGGCACCTGCACCTGCTCAAAGAGGCAAAAAAACTGGGAGATCTTCTCCTTGTAGCCATAAACAGCGATAGCTCGGTTAAAAATATCAAAGGTCCGAACCGTCCGATCCTACCGGAGACGGAAAGGGCTGAGCTGGTTGCGGCCCTGGAGGTAGTTGACTATGTGACGGTGTTTCCAGAGCCCGATCCGTATGAGGTCATTAAGGAGTTGCGGCCCGATGTATTGGTGAAAGGTGGGGATTGGGGCCAAGATCGAGTCGTCGGTAAGGATATCGTGGAGGGTGACGGAGGGAAGGTTACAATTATACCCCTCCTTCCGTGTTACTCCACAACAACTATCGTAGAAAGGATTCGTCGAGAGTAGCTATGGCAAGAATGTGTTCAATATGCGGGAAAAAGCCATCCGTAGGAAACAAAGTGAGCCACGCGAACAATAAGACCAAGAGGGTCTGGCGGCCTAATCTCCAGAAGGTAAGGGCCCGGATAGACGGTCTGGTGCGACGTGTCTCTGTCTGTACCCGATGTATTCGATCAGGTTGGGTCGAGAAGGTTGCCCGATCATCTATCCTCTCGCCCTGATCACCTTATTGACCCCCTTCACCTTGGAGATGGATCTCAAGACGCGCTTCAGCTGATCTGTGTTCGTGATCATAATCTCAAAGGTATTCGTGGCCTTTTGATCCCGGAAGGTCCGAACATGGGCCCGCGCAATGTTCACCTCCGCGCTGGTAATGGCAGAGCTTATGGCGGCCAAAAGTCCAGGCCGGTCAATGCAGCTCACCTCGATCTTGATAGACCGCGGAGTCTGTCCCTCTTCCTCCCAATTCACCTCCACCTTCCGATGGGGGTCGCTCTCCAGGACCGCTGAGCAGCTGGAGACATGGACCGTAACCCCCCTGCCGAGCGTTATGAATCCTATAATCTCCTCGCCGGGCAACGGATGACAACAGCGGGCAAATCGAACCAGGACGTCCCCGGCCCCTTTAACCTTGACCCCCCGATCCCGTTTTTGGCGACCGACCAGCCGAAAGAGTCGCCCCAGGGCCCCCTCAGTTCGCTTACGACCGCCGTCGAGTTTTTCCGGAGGTAAAAGCTTCATCAACACCTGACGCGGTGTGATCCTGCCGTAACCTACACTTGCTAAAAGGGCCTCTTCATCCTTCGCTCCCAGTTCCTGAGCAATGGCCTTGATCTTCCCCCCACGACGCAGCTCTGCGTAATCGAGGTTGTGCCGGCTCATGTCCCCTTCCAGAATCTCTCGTCCCAGGGCGAGGCTCCTCTCTTTCTGCTGGGCCTTGATCCAATTTCGGATTCTTGACTTTGCCCTGGGGGTCTTCACCAGCTTGAGCCAATCCCGGCTCGGTGACTGCTGATGTGTTGTAATGATCTCTACTGTATCCCCGCTGCGCATAATGTACCTCAGGGGAACCAGTTGACCGTTAACCCGGGCGCCGGTGCAGTGATGGCCGATATCCGTATGGATTCGATAGGCAAAATCAATCACCGTAGCCCCCTTGGGGAAGTTCCAAAGGTCGCCCTTCGGAGTAAAACCATAAACCTCGTCGGGAAAAAGGTCCTCCTTGATACTGTGGAGAAACTCCTGTGGGTCTTCGAGATTCTGCTCCCACTCGAGAAGCTGTCGTAACCAGGCAAACCTCTGGATCTCATTGAACTGGAAATCCTTCCCCTCCTTGTACCGCCAGTGGGCTGCAATTCCTTCCTCCGACACTCGATGCATCTCGTGGGTGCGGATCTGAATTTCCACACGCTGCCCGTAGGGGCCAATCACGGTCGTGTGGAGGGACTGATACATGTTGGGTTTGCGCAGTGCAATATAGTCTTTAAAACGACCCGGAATCGGCATATATAGGTTATGAATAACCCCCAGCACGCGGTAGCACGTGTCCACTTTATCGACAACGATTCGATATCCATAGACGTCGTACACTTGATCGAAGGACAGACATTTTTGTCGCATCTTGCGGTAGATGCGGTACAAGTTCTTTTCGCGGCCAGTAACTTCTCCCTCAAGTTCTTCTTGACTCAACTGTTGGATGATGGCTTTTCGAATTTTCTCGACGATCGCTTTGCGATTTCCGTGTCGTTTGCGTACCGCCTCTTCCAGAATTCGATGACGCATCGGGTATAGATACATAAAACCAAGGTCTTCGAGTTCATAGTACCACTGGCGCATGCCTAGCCGATTGGCAATTGGCGCGTAGATCTCCAGGGTCTCGCGGGCAATCTCTCGTTGGCGATCCCTCACCAACGCCGCCAGGGTGCGCATGTTATGAAGTCGATCAGCCAACTTAATAAGAATAACGCGTATGTCTCGTCCCATGGCGAGAAACATTTTGCGGAAGTTCTCTGCTTGCTCCTCCTCTTTGGTCTTAAATTTGATTTGGCTGATATTACTTACACCATCGACAAGTTCTGCAACTTCTTTACCGAAATCTTTGACCAAATGTTCCTTCGCAGTTTCAGTATCCTCGATAACATCATGCAGAATTGCGGCCGTGATGCTTTGGGCATCAAGGCGCATGCCCGCGAGGATACGTGCAACTTCTAGAGGATGGTGGATATAGGGTTCGCCGCTGCGTCTTAGTTGCCCCTCGTGGGCTTCTTCACCAAAAACGTAAGCGCGGTAAACATCAGCGATCTGCTGGGAGTCAAGATAGTCCCCCAGTTTTTCGCATAGGTCGTTTATCAGGAATCCGCCGGCTGGCGGATCGGCGACATCACGCCGGTTCGTCGGGCTGCTACTCTCCGCGTGGTTCGGCTTGGACCTCGCTCGTCTGGATGTCGGTTGCGTCGTCATCGCCCTCAAGGCCGGCCTGCACCGCGGTGTCATCAAGAATGGCGTTGGTCACAAAGCCGCCTGCAACTTCGCGCAGCGCGAGTACCGTAGGTTTGTCATTCTCCTTCGGTACACAG
>JACZXR010000356.1 GCA_022571535.1 Deltaproteobacteria bacterium
GCGCCTCTACGGGAAAGCTAAGAGTCAAGAACATAGCGCACAGAGCAAAACAAAAGATTCTTTTACTCATTGGTTCCTCCTCGTCTCTGTCTTTCCTCCCCCTATCTAAAATCGCGAGTCTAAAACCTAAAATCATCTGATTACCTTGTTCGCATGGACTAGACTCGTTTGCAAGTCGATGCCCTCTTGGTTATACTTTTGGTATGAAAACAGCCATTTCAATCCCTGACAAGGTATACGCCGAGGCGGAGCGTCTGTCCCGTCGGCTTAAAAAGTCGCGGAGCAAGGTGTACACGGAAGCTGTAACCGAGTATCTGGCGCGCCATGATCCGGAGGCTGTTACCGAGGCAATGAACAAAGTGTGCGAAGCGGTAGACACCCGGCCCGATCCAGCGGTTTCGGCGGCTGCCAAGCGCGTGCTCCAACAAGTTGAATGGTAATCGCCCAGGGCCATGTGTACTGGGCGAACTTGCCAGATCCGACAGGTTCCGGCCCCGGCTTTCGAAGACCAGTCGTCGTAATTCAAGGAGATGCTCTCAACCGGAGCCGTATCAGGACGGTCGTTTGCGTGCCACTGACAAGCAACCTTCGATGGGCGGAGGCCCCTGGCAATGTCTTGCTTTCTGCGCGAGCAACGGGGCTTCCAAGGGACTCTGTTGCTAATGTTTCTCAGGTTATTACCCTCGATCGTACTCTGCATAGCCGTGAAGTCGGGAAACTCTCCAAACGACAGCTGGACTTGATCCTCACCGGCATCGATATCGTCCTCGGCCATGAGATTGTCCCTATTCGATAATAGATTTTGGCTTTAAATTTCCAATTGTTATCTCCCTGTCTCTTCCAATCACTTGATCACTTTATCGGCCCGATACAGAATGGACGGCGGAATCGTGAGGCCCAGTTGACAATAACCTTGTTATAGACTATGGTTATTAACCATAGACCATAAGGAACAGGAGGAACCGCCATGCCGACCCGTCGAGAACCATACGAGGTTGTAAGTGTCTCGCTGCCCCGAGACTTGGTGAAGCGAGCCAATGCCCTCATTCCGAAAACGCAGCGCAGTCGTGTGATCGCCAACATGCTCACGGCCTTCCTTGACTCCATTGCACGGAAACAGCTGGAGCGCGAGTACGAGGCGTACTATAGCCAACGTACGGCGCGCGAGGCACAAGAGGAGCGCGACCTGCTCTCCGAATGGGAGCTAAGCGACGATGAGGCATGGGCCATCCTTGAAAAGGAGGAGGCAAGTGGTCGCCGTAAAGCGGGGTGATGTTGTCGTCGCCAATCTCGACCCCACCATCGGCGTCGAAATCAAAAAGACGCGGCCGGTGATCGTCCTCTCTAACGACAGCATCAATCGATTCAGCCAGCTCGTAGTGGTCGTCCCACTGACCAAGAACACGGCCCACCTCTCCCCCAGTCACGCGGTGATCCCCAAGGGGATTGCCCGCCTCACCTTTGCGTCCAAAGCCGTGACCGAACAGGTCAAAGCCGTCGACAAGCGACGTCTGGTTGCACGGCTTGGAAGCCTGCCCTCCTCGCTCCTCGCACAGGTCGAGCGCGCCCTTAAGAATACTTTTGCGCTCCCCTAATCCCGCTTCCAATTTCCGATTGAACCACATTCGAAAACTCTCTTTCTACTTCTCCAGGTTTTTGTTCTCCCAATCTAAATTCTGCAATCGAAAATCTAAAATCATTTAATCACCTTGGTCGCCTGATAGAGAACATTCGGCGGGATCGTAATGCCGAGTTGCTTGGCCGTCTTGAGGTTGATGACCAGGTCGAACTTCGTCGGCTGCTCGACAGGAAGGTCAGCGGGTTTTGTACCTCTGAGGATCTTGTCTACATAAGTGGCGGCTCGGCGGAACAAATGCTTACGATCCGCGCCGTAGGACATGAGCCCACCAGCGTCCACAAATCGACTCTGAGAGTATATCGTCGGCAGCCCTCTCTTGGCCGTGAACTCACGGAAGTATGCTCGATAACGGTTTATGAATGACGATGGTCCAATTAAAAGTCCTTCAGAGCGCTCCCGGGTAATTGCAGAGAAAGCGCTCTCGAGACTGACTGAATGTCGTCCTGTTACAACCAGGGATTGGATTTGGATACCCAAAGCCTGTCCCACGGCCTCGACTTCTTTCATCGCGTGTTTCTGTTGTGGCCGAGGCCAGAGGATAGCCACACGGGAAATTTGCGGAAACGCCTCTTTGAGTAGCTCCAGCCTCTTTGCGTGTAACTTCGAAGCAAGGTTAGTCAGCCCCGTAATGTTGCCACCGGGCCTTGCGAGGCTGACGACAATTCCAACCTCAACAGGATCAACATGGACGCCCGCCATGACGATAGGGATCGTGCGGGTTGCCCGCTGTGCAGCACGAATCAATGGCGGCGCTGGCGAGGTGACAATGACATCAACCTTGAGCCGTGCCAGTTCGGCAGCCGTTTTGAGGCGGTGTTTCCTTTTTGGGGAACGGTACTCAATAACAAGGTTCTGTCCTTCAACATACCCAAGCTCGCGCAGCCCTTGCAGTAATGCAATGTACATGGAATTGGTAGCGGGAGAACCTGCACCAGAAGTTGTTAGGTAACCTATCCGGTAGACCTTTCCCGTCTGCTGCGCTTCAGCGAGCAACGGCCAGGCGAGCAGTCCGAGGACAAGAGTACTAATAAGCCCGATAGTCCTGAGCCTCATAGTGGTCTCCTTTGTTGATCTGATCCTGGTGGCATGGTTGCTTCCCATGTCTTTAACCAGGTCCAAAAAAGCATTAGGAGTTGGGGAAACAATAAAGCCAGCACACCCTTACGAAGAATCGTAGAGAGCGGCCGGCTCTAAACTCCTCATTATCCCCCTCCTGTTAGCCTCACATCACACGTGATGGCTTATCAATGCTGGGGGGAGGCCCTCACTGACTTTTCAAGGTACCCTTCTAGTAAATTCATAGAGGCATGTCAATAGGCTAGAAAGTGGAGTCTTGGCGGGCACTTACAGGCCATTTCATCACAAGACGCAATTAAACGACGCTTTAAATGAGTCCTAGCCAGATTCACGATTTGGTCAATTCTCTTTGGGCTCAGAGCCGTTCTGGGACTGGGTTTGCTGAGGATTAGACCGCTCAAACGCAATTAAAGAGCTATTTAAAGGCGTCTTGTGGAACTAGATTGATGGAGAATTGAATTCAATCAAGGGCTTTGAGGTGCAAAATCAAGTGATCCGTTCAACCCCACAAGTACCAAACCCGGTACACCGGACAACGACTGCCCCCTAAACCAACGTGGTGATTCAACTTAATGGGCGTTGCACTATCGTCTCGATTAAGCCTATCCGGTTCTCATTCAAATTGCGGAGCTGATTGCTTGCCATTGTCTTGAAGTCTGGCCCCAAAAGAATGTGGAACCCTAAAGGTAGCGCACCACCCAATTTTTGCATTTTCTCCGCCACTGCTCGAAACCAAATTTTTCCATCTTCTGTGGTATCCCGCCACCTCACTACTTGAAACCCTGTTTGCTTAAGTAACGCTTGTAATTCATCTGGCGTGGCAAGAAAACTGATAGACGTCTCCCGTGCCCACGGCACCGGAAAATTAACGGTCCCCTGCTCCCGCAATCGCATCAATAATTGCTAACAATCCACCCGGCTTCAATACC
>JACZXR010000357.1 GCA_022571535.1 Deltaproteobacteria bacterium
CCGGAAGACCCTCCGCGTCCCCGTCGCCCGCGCCGACCGCCATCCACGAACATCTGAGTCAGAACCGGTTCGATCTGTGCCGCCCGAGCGTGCTGGAGCTCGATGATGCGAGGGGCGTTGCCGGCACCTTCGACTTCAACGTCCAGCTTGGCAATGGTGTCCTTGAGGCGGGTGACCTCCTCGAGGTCGCCCGAGATGACCAGGGTGTTGTTCTGGGCGTTGGCGGTGATACGCAAGTCGCCCACCAGCTCAGCGCCGCGCCCCCTGTTGCCGGATTTGCGGAGATAGTCCTCCAAGGTCTCTTTCATCATCTCGGCGTCGTTGTGCTGCAAAACAATAACCTCGATCTCACCCGACCCGGCCGAGGCGCTGTCCAACGCTTCGATCGTTTTCAACACCTCTTGATACTTTTGTTCGTTGGCCTTGATAACGATCATGTCCGAGCCCCGGGGGTTGGAAATCTGGATGGTGGCCTGGCCTCGCACGTTGCGTCCACCGCTGCGTAGGAAGATCTGTTGCAATGCCTGGGCCACCGAGGCTGCGTCGGCGTGATCAATCTCGATGACATGAACGTTCGAGTCGGTTTGTCCGGGTTTGTCGAACTCCGCGACCAGCTTTTCGATTTCTTCCATTCCAGACAAGGTGCTATGAGATAAATTACCAGGGGTATAAAAGCCTCCCTGATGAGAGCGGTGCTCATCGGAGGAGTTTGAAGAACTTGATAATTGCTGAATAGACTCTACTAATATTTGGTTTAATTGCTGATTACCCCAGTTGTTTGGCATTGTTGGTTGTTGCGGTGGACCTGGTGAAGACCTACGGCAGGGTTTCTAACGGCGGAGCCTAATTCCAACAGGGCTAGGCATCGGGGTTAAAATCGCCTGAGAGCAAAGGCGTGCGTGAAGCCTTCTACCCATGGATGGGACAGAATTCGTCATACTGGGCGATTTTTGTCCAGTTCCGGCCTCAGATGTAGTACGATGCTAGAACCCCGCTAAATAATGCCTATCATCGTGGCGACTACGCTACCGCTCTACGAATAATGCGAGAACTTGCCGACCAGGGTGACGCCTTTGCCCAGTACAATCTCGGGGTCATGTACTCCTAAGGCCAAGGGGTGACGCAGGACAATGCTGCGGCGGTGAGGTGGTACCGCAAGGCTGCGGACCAGGATTTCGCCAAGGCCCAGTACCAATCTCGGGGTCATGTACAGCAAGGGTAAGGGTGTACCGCAGGACTATGCGGCTCGTGAAAGACATAGAACACCAACTTCTGTTAAGAATAGTCTTATTGCATCGATTCTTTTCATTCCTTCAGCGTTCATATTTTCTTGGGTAATGAACCTCCTTCTTGGCCTCCTCAGTATAGCCGGAGTGCGAGTTGCAGCTTTGCCGGGTGCTGGATTCGATTGGTTGTTGGGCAAACTGGGGGTTGAACAAAGGGATGATTCCACAGCATCCAAATTTAATTGGGGGATGTATATTTTCACATAGGCTGGCCCGGTTTACTTGATTTCCCAACTTCTTGTAATTGCTCTTTATGCTTCTGGAGTCACTGTATTGACAGGGCTGTTCATATACTGGTTTCCAGGCGCAGAAACTACCCTTCAAGTTCTAGCGGTCATCTGGCTCTGGATGGGTATTGGATTTACAGGTCTGATTGCATATTGGATTTTACTTTGGGTTCTCAAAATATGACTTGGAACATTAGGTGTTTTTGGTCAATCTTGGGGCTATTTTTTTAATAATCAAGTTTAGCTGAACATAGTTGTAATAGAGGAGTTACTGGTTTCTGCCTTGGCGCAGACCGACGCATTGACCAAACTCCTAATCGAGAAGGGACTAATCACAGAGGCTGAGTTTATGCAGAAGCTATCTGCGGAGAGGGCGGGGTATCAGGCGATGTTGCGAGAGATGAGCTAAGTGCGCAGGAGTTGACATGCATTGCATAGTTGACCAGGGACCGGGATCTCATGCGCACTTAGACTCGTACATAGAGGATGTTTCTACCTAGGATCTGATTCGGCAACGGAGAAATCGTAGGAAGTGCCCTTGAAGGAGGCAATGATGGCTAAGCATGTGATCGCCAAGCCGCAGAACGTATAGAACGCAAAGGCGGTCGTATGAGATTGCACTCCCGAAAGAAATCCTCCCCAGTAGAGTACGAAGCCCCAGTAAACGGTAAACAGGAGCGTTGTGAGCAGATAAAGGAAAATCCGGCGCATTAATACAAGAACGCTTGATAGGGTCACGTAAAATATAACCGTCCACACGGTCGCCATGTTTCCAGACATTCCTAGTGTCATAAATGTTTCACTGTCAGTCATCGTATAGACCTCCTTAAGTAAGATTATGAAACAATGGAAGCTAAAATTGTGCCACATTTGAATCAATTTCGATTATTGGTGTAACTCCTTGTAAATCAAGCCTTTTTCATGGCGAGAGAAAATATCGGACTCATCTTGAGCTGAGGGGATAGGATAAAAATAGTAGAAACGAAAAACTCTTGGGACAGAAATGTACAATTCGCAAAGACAAATTCGAATGGCCTCAGAAATCAAGGCCGCCGAATACTGTGAAAATACTTGATTTATTCATAGGTTAGGACGTTATTTTGGTTACGTGAGAAGACGGTGAAACCCAAAAAAACTTTGGCATGGAGATTGTTATGAATATTAGACTGGATTATCGAGCAATGGAAAGAGGTATTAGGGCCTGTTTAGGGAAAATTAGGGAGGTGAACTGTGGACGAGAAAGAATTGCAAGTGATCAAAGAACGGGCTGAGCAAGTTAAGAGACTGCTGGGACATGGCTCATACGTGCAGAACTTGATAGAGAACGATGTCCCTAGGCTTGTAGCTGAAGTTGAGGAGTTACGGGCTGAGCAAGAGCACTGGCAGAGCAATATTCAGTCACTCAAAGAGGAATTCTCGGCTCGTATTACAGAGGTGGAGGAGCGTTTAAAAGGAATCGAAGCCTCCCGGGCTGTAATGCGGGAAGTGCTGGAAGATGTCAGGAGATGGCTCGGTTCATTGAACATAGGTGAGTCGCTATCTAAAATCGACCTAGCACTATCCGGCTCGACTGTTGGTAACTCAGACAGTAGACAAGCAATGAAGTAACGGTGCAGGATGTGATAGTTTCCAGCCTGGAGCAGACCACGCATTGACCAAACTCCTGATCGAGAAGGGTCTAATCACCGAGGCTGAGTTTATGCAGAAGCTATCTGCGGAGAGGGCGGGGTATCAGGAGATAATCCAGCAAAGGATCAGCTAGACGAAAGTCGCAACGCACTCTTGGGCGACGCAGCAGTGTTACAACAGCTTCGGTCTACAGACTGTTCGAGAGGATAAAAATTCTAAGGTAAGGGAGGTGAATATCATGATAGACGACCTTCTTGCTCAATTTCCCTCTGTTGAGTTAGTCATTCCTGCTTGGCAGATGGTTATCTATATTTCAATAATTAGCATCTTTATGCTTGCGAGAGATTTTAAGTTATCCCTGATTACCACGTATCTCTTCACCTTGTATTGGGGCTTTTTCCTTTACTTCGGGGACTTCATTGGCTCGCTCAGTACTTTTCCGCCAGCCCTCTTTGCAATTTTCGGTTTGATCCATGTTGTTCTCACTTTATTTGCCTTCCG
>JACZXR010000358.1 GCA_022571535.1 Deltaproteobacteria bacterium
ACGGAGTTCAAGTTGAAATACTGAACCGGTGCGACCCGTATGTGACTCCGGCGAAAGGGAAGCTCATCACGATTTTGAGGGCCAATTCCCTAAGGGTTTGCGGGAGTGAGGCGCTTATGGTGCTCAGGTTGGGTTATACTGACGGCAGGTTCTTCCGGCGTGCAGGAATCCCGACGGCCATTTATGGACCCACGGTGCACAATATGGGCGGGCCCGATGAATGGGTCGAGGAAGAGGAGCTCCTGCGAGTCGCTCGGGTTCATCTAGGCATTATTGTTGACTATCTTGGAGGCAGGACGACGTAGGACCCAGTCATACTATCTTTCTTTCTCAGACGTAACCTCAATAAGTTAGATTTCGGACATGTCTAGTCCTTGTCAGTGACATAAGTCGTCATTTTGGTCAATATATGCCAGGCTCTGGTCCTCACACACAGAGCAGTGCTAGAACCCGCCAAAACAGATTCTCCTTTTAAAAACAAACGCTTTCGTCCCATCGGAGGAATATACCTCATTTGGCACGATTTCTGCTTTTTTCCTCCTTTATTAATTGGTTACAGTCCCCAAAAGCTTATAAGTAACCATAGCCAGGATTTTGAAGGTGGTTGGTGGTAGGTGCCACCGTCTGCCTCCTATTTTATTAATTTGATTGGACTTTTTCCGTGATCTTGTTGCTTTTGACCTCATTTCTAGCGTCATTACCTAAGGAACTTGGATATCTTATGCTGTCCAAAATTGTTCGGCACAGAGCGGACTATCTGGTGCGCAAGATTCTGAAAATTCAGCCAATAGCTATTTATTATCAGTCACGGCCAAGGCCCAGGCGGGGGAAAAGGGGATAGATCTGGTGAATGCGGGTTGCGATTACACCGCCAAGCCGTTCTTCCCCGGAAACCTGCTCGCCATTATTAGGAGACCACTCAAGGGCCAGTGGAAACAAATTAGATACGGGAAAATATTGAAGAGAGTCGCTTTTCGGTCGTAAGCCACAGTGGCAAGGATCAATGATGGTTCCAACAACCCTGGGACAGTACTTGTTGAGAAACAATTTTATCACCGAGGAACAGCTCGCTAAGGTCCTGGATCAACAAGTTCAAAAAGGAGGCAATGTTCTTGAACATCTTTTAACTTTTGGATTTCTAGACGAGGAAAAACTGATCTCTCACCTGGCGGAAAAATTTGGTCTGCAAGAGCTAGGAGATACCGATCTCTCCAACTGCAATGAGTTGCTCAATAAGATCCCCGCTAATCTGGTATTGAAATACGATATCCTTCCCATAAAGCTCTCAAAATCCGCTCTTACTATTGCCACAGCCGACCCATTTAACCTCACTGCGTTCAACGAAGTGAAATTTCTCACCGGGTTCAACGTCAATTTGACGCTGGCTAAATACTCGGAGATTAAAAAGGTCATCAAAAAGCACTATGAAAATCCGATTTCCAGCAACGCACTCAACTATGATGATCTTTTAACTCAAGTAAAAGAGGATGAGGTCAGGGTTATTGCGGATGAAGAGGCAATCAGCATCCAAAACCTGGAGAAGATGACCACGGAGGCACCAATCGTACTCCTGTTCAATACTCTTCTAATTGATGCGATCAAAAAAGAGGCGAGTGATATCCACATCGAGCCGCAAAGAAAGGCAATGCGGATCCGTTTCCGAATCGACGGAATTCTACACGAAGTGGTTCGCCTTCCCCTCAACATGAAGGACGGTTTGATCTCGCGCGTAAAGATACTGGCGAAACTCGACATTGCAGAGCGGCGTGTGCCCCAGGATGGTAGAATCAGGGTTAATATCATGGATAGAGAGGTGGACATGCGGGTTTCGACCCTACCGACCCCATTTGGAGAGTCCGTGGTCATCCGGCTACTCGATCGCCTCAACATGCTTCTCGATCTGGACCTCATCGGATTCAATCCCAGCACTTTGGACTCCTTCAAAAGCCTGCTCTACCTGCCACACGGTATGATCCTGGTAACCGGCCCTACAGGAAGCGGGAAAACAACGACACTCTATGCCGCTCTCAACAAGATCAATACACTGGATAAGAGTATTTTCACGATAGAAGACCCGGTGGAATACGAGCTTCCGGGGATCATACAGGTCCATGTTAATACTCAAACAGGACTTACATTTGCTCGGGGGCTGCGTGCCATGCTGCGACAGGACCCTGATATCATTATGATAGGGGAGATACGCGATGAAGAAACAGCGGAGATTGCAATACAGGCCGCTCTTACCGGGCACCTGGTCTTCTCCACTCTTCATACCAATGATGCCGCAGGCGCTATATCACGACTCCTGGAAATGGGCATTCAGGCGCATCTGCTGAAATCCTCTCTTTTGTGTATCATGGCACAAAGACTGCTGCGCCGACTCTGCCTGGCTTGCGTGGAGAGCCGTCAAACTGAGAGGGGGCTTGCCGTCGTGGGGGGAAAAACAAGGGGGGACAACCTTCCAGTGGCTCCTTTTACCCCCGTTGGCTGTGAGAAATGTTCCAACACGGGTTATCGTGGAAGAATAGGAATTTATGAACTCCTAATGATGAACGACAAGATCCGTAGCCTCAAACTTGAACAGATTGATTCGAATACCGTTAAGGATGTTGCCATAAGCAGTGGTATGGTAACTCTACGCCAGGACGGACTGGAAAAGGCACAGGCTGGACTGACCACAATGGATGAGGTCCTGCGGGTTATCCCCGAGGATAATTGACCGTGGGCTAATACAGTTAGAGCAATCCTCGTATTTTTAAGTGTTCAATGCGTTGTTTGATTGTCTCCCAAAAGTCTTGAATTGGTATCGAATTGGGAATCGACAGGGGCTCCTCACTCAAGCGGGAAAGTCTCTCATTTAACGTAGTAAGTTCCAAATGGATTCGCTTATAATCCTGAAGGTGGAGAAGGCAGTCTAGTATCTTTTTGTCGATTGCTGTCAGGCAATCATCTAGACCGTTAACCTGCTGGGCAAACAACTCCTTAATGCTTTCGATGTTGGCCTGGACAATCTGTTCCTCAATCGGTCTAATCCGCGTCTGGATCTCATTTTTCATTTCGAGCAGGGCTTGTAGCAGACGATCGTTTGCCTGTTCTCTTTTCATAAGATCCTCCTCAATGGGGTCCGCCCCTTCTGTCCTGTTGATATAGTGGTGCACCAGGGATTCAGATATCTTTTTCTTGATTCTGGAAAGGACTGCCTGTGTTGCCCGAATTTCTTCATCTAGGCGTTTTTCATCACTGAGTAGTCTTGCTAGTTCTTCAATGGGTTCAAGGGGAGTCATCTTGGATTTTCCCTAACTGTTACACAGACAGAATGCAAGAGTTGTATATATTATGCCGACATCCTTCCGGTTCTTCCACCAAAACTGTTCATAAATTGTTGATAACCGAGAGTAGATTCAACACGGAGGGCGAAAAATGGCCTGCGGCAACAGATTGCTTATTTAATAGGCACCTCAAAGATATTAAAATCAATAACTTATCCATATTACATTATCAGGTTACCCCGCGGCTTGCCGCGGATACAAAACCGCTGGGGTTTCCCCCGTGGAGTCGCGGCCATTACTCCACAGGGGGGAGAAGCGGTAGCTCTCCTCTTTGGTCGACCACGGGGTTCAAACCCCGTGGTCGATATAACT
>JACZXR010000359.1 GCA_022571535.1 Deltaproteobacteria bacterium
TGGTGTCGAAGTGTGTGTTGTTCGGGACCACGTCCCCGTTTTTGCACATCACACTGAAGAGAATCCGCTCGGCTGCTCGTCCCTGATGGGTGGGGATAACGTGCCGGTAACCAAATATATCCTGGACTATCCGGTGGAGGCGCTCGAAGCTGTGGCTGCCAGCATAACATTCGTCACCAACCATCATCGCCGCCCATTGTCGCGTGCTCATCGCTGCCGTGCCCGAGTCGGTAAGGAGATCAATTACGATGGAATCAGCTGGCAACAGAAACAGGTTGTAATGTGCTTGGTGCAGAAACCGCTCTCGTTCCTCTCGAGTCGTCCAGTGAATCGGCTCCACCGTTTTGATCTTAAAGGGTTCAATAATTGTCTTGATGGCCATGTTTTCTCCCTGGAAAAGGCCATAATTAGCGTACCACACACTGCTGTGTGGATCACTTCTCTGGATTCTGCTTTTTTATCTCGTGCAGGATCCTTTTTGCATCTCGCAAAAAGAAAAGAAAAATCAATCGTTGGGGACGTAGTTGACTAAGTTGAATTACTCCTCGTCAGATCTTTGAAATGGAGGATGTTGAAAACCTTAACTGTCGTGCCCCGCCATCGAAATGCCGCAATCCTCAACCAAACTTAGGGCGACCCAGGCCCTGGACCGAAAGATAGTGTCCCATCGGCTCCCACTCCGAGACCCTTTATCAAGCTAGTCAATTACGTCCCTTACTACTCACTGTCCCGAGGAAGATCGAGGGACAGCCAGTTGACGTAATAGCCCGTTATCGGATATTGTCTCGCAAAAAGCGGGGTACGGAGCCAGTTCGCTTTCTCTGACGGCTGCTGGAGGTTCTCGAACGCGGGCTGGCACAGCGTTGCGGGGGGCAATTTTGAGTTCGCGGTGGCTAAATCTGGAAAGCGACTTCCTATCATTTGCACGAAGACAGGAATAGAGGATATAGGCATGAGCCAAATTCCCATTATCGATGCCGACGGTCACATTCTCGAAAAGGATGACGAGATTGAGAATTATTTCGAAGGTCACTACGAGGGTCACCAAAGGCACCGGGTGTTCTCGCTCTTCCCGTCGCTGGATGGCTGGCCGCGCGGGGCTGTGAAAGGGCTCAAAAAAGCCACTCAGACATCCCCGGAGAGCTGGCTCGAGTTCATCGACGAAGCGGGAATCGACGAAGCCGTCCTATATCCCACTGCAGGTCTCGCCTTCGGGCTGATCCAGGATTCGGACTGGGCCTGCGCACTGGCGCGCGCGTACAACAACTGGTTCCACGACAAGTACACGAGGACCAGTCCCCGGCTCAAGGGAGTGGCGTTGATTCCGGTCCACGACGTGGAACAGTCCGTGGTGGAACTTCGTCGAGCCGTGACGGAGCAAGGCATGGTGGGCGGCCTTCTGCCGGCGGTGAATGTGTTGCACAAGGGCTACGGCCATCCGGACTTTTACCCCATCTACGAGGAAGCCCAGCGACTGGATCGTCCCCTGGCCATCCATGGGGCCCCGAGCCAGGGACTGGGATTCGACTTCCTCAAGACCATGTCCATGATTCACACGCTCGAGCACCCCATTGCCCAGATGATTCAGCTGACGAGCATGGTGCTCGACGGCATATTCGAGCTCTTCCCCAAACTCCGCGTGGGTTACCTCGAGGCTGGCGCGGGCTGGATACCTTACATGATGGATCGCATGGACGACAAGTTTCACGTGGACCGCGAACGGAAACACTTCCCGCTCAAGAAGCTACCCAGCGAAACCATGCGCGAGGGCAATATCTTCGTCACCTGCGAGTTGGACGAGAAAATCCTCGACGTGGTCGCACGGGAATTTGGCGAAGACTGCCTCATGTACCCGTCAGACTTCCCGCACGAGCGGGCCGTGGAGGAGTTTGGCAAGGACATCCCGGAGTTTCTCGAAAGGACCGACCTGTCGGAAGCCCTCAAACGAAAAATACTGTGCGATAATGCCAAGCGGTTCTACGGGTTGTCGTGAGTCGTCGGTCATAAAAAACTCTACAGAGAGAGTGTGAGACCGGGAGACAAGGAGAATGGGAGTGCATGAATCACGCCCACAGACACGCACACGATCCCTCATCGGCGGGGTCAGGATTAGGATCTACACATGTGGCGGTCCACTATCGGGCCGCCGCTTCCTTTTCTAACGATCCGTAGGATGCAGTTAAATAGCTCATTAATTGATCTCATAAACGGAATGGTCTCCAGTCGCGGTTTTGTTGTATTGTATACGACAAGTCTAGTAGCAGGAAAGGATATCATCCAATGGAGAATTTTGCAGGAGCAGACCTACACAAGAAGGTAACACAACTGGCGGTACTGAGGGAAAGAAAGCCACCCTCACAGTTTCGTTTTTCCAACGATCCCCATACTGTGGAGGGGGTATTAAAGAGATTACCGTCGGGGACCAAGATAGCGGTAGAGGCCACAGGTAATTGGTGGTGGTTTGTGGAGAAGGTCAGGGAATTAGGGCACGAGGCATATCTGTCTCATCCGAAGCAGACCAAGGCGATAGCCTCAGCGAGGCTTAAGTCAGACAAGGTGGATGCGCGGATGTTAGCAAAGCTGCTCAAGGCGGATCTGCTTCCCACAGTATGGATTCCAGGAGAGAGGGAGCGCTACATTCGGGAGCTGCTAAGCCATCGGGGGAGGCTGGTAAGGGCCGGGTCGCGAAGGGTTCTGCTCGCAAGCATTACCTGGGAGTGCTCAACCGGCAGGGTAAGCAGATTGCCCGGGTAGCGGCAGCGAGAAAGCTTTTAGGGGTGATGTATCACATGATGAAGGAACAAATAGATTATGAGGAGTTTTTAAGACGTGGTAGCAGCGCGCAGCGAGCTCGTTAGGACGCATGGTCCTTTAGTGACCGATTAATTGATTGGGCAGCTGCGCCTTTTACCCTCGTAGGGTAGAAACCGCCGGAAGAAGATCATGCGCAATAAAGGCGCGAAGAGATGCGTGGGCTGTTGCCCGAGAGTGATCGAATAGACCGGTGGACCACGTAAAAGAGGGAGTATCAGAGGTCATGTGAAACTGAGATCGTCGTTTATAAGGGAAATACGGAGGTCGATTCCAAGGACACAAGACAAATATTACCAAAAATAGCCTGATTCTAGGTTGGCAAGGCGATTCCGTTTAGATCGATTGACATAATAGCTCGTTATTGGATATTGTCCATCACAAAGCGAACGCGGGCTAGCGAGGTTGCCTTTCCGGTAACCGCTTTGGCCCCGATGGGTCGATACAGGTGTGGCGGCTCGAAGGCTCGATCTAACCGAAAACCTTCGATGCATTGTGCAGCAACGAGACCACACCGAACAATCGAAAACACTCTGGAGGTGATCCATGACAACAGAACGCTATCAGCCATGGTCTCTGACTCCCTTTGAGAAGTGGGTGAAAGAAGAGGGGCTCCGCGTTTACTCCCAACAGGTAGTGCGGGATATCAACGCGGTGGAACTTGCACCGTGGGAACGAACGGGGACGAATGCCGCGATCCTCGATTTAACTCCGGAACCTTGGGAAGGCGCCGTCATAAACACGCAGGGCACGACGCGTTACCTGTACGAAATACCCTCCGGTGGCTCCTTCAAGGCTGAAAAGCACATGATACATGTGCT
>JACZXR010000360.1 GCA_022571535.1 Deltaproteobacteria bacterium
GGCGGGGTTTACCCCGTACCACAGAACGCCCCGTGCGTAAGCGCGGGGATGAATGTTCCGACTTCCCTGTAAGGGCAGCGCCCCAAAGCCACGGACGTAAGTCCGTGGTACGGGGTTTACATTAAATCAATGCAAGAACTAATCACGATGGGGATTGGACCGCAGTGAAAAACAACGCAGGGTTGCATAGGACAGATAATTTTTGCCGGATGGGGTTAAATTACGGGACGACCGAAAGAGGGTGCGGGAGCTACGGTATCGCTTTTCCTAATCCGGGATTGGGCCAGATATTGATATGGGCGGTGAACTGAAGCAAAACGCTGTTGCTGTTAACATTTTGTATGCTTCGCCGGCGATGAACATACCTCAGGTTTGAAGAAAGCCAACTGGTGATCAAATATTGAATACCTGCCTGGGCTTGAAGAACGTCAAAATCCTCGTCGTCGGTATCAAATAGGGAAAAATTTATATCCGCATTAGCCGTCATGTATTGCGTCAGCTGAATATTAAATTTGGTCAAAAAACTCGTTGTGTTTGACAACCCCGAAATTCCCAGGCTGCCTGTCAAACCTCTGCTTAGCCCCGCGGTGAGAGTTGCCGCCTTCCAAACCTTTATCAAGGTTACGTTGGTATTGTTTGCAATAGCTGGGCCGTCCCCTCCGGTATTAAGTGAGATTCCACTAGCGGCAGATAGAGTCAGGGTAGGCGTAAGGCGGATTATTTTCTTGCTGAAGTAGTTATCCCCCAGGTCGAAATCGTGGACGATGTTATCGTCATCGTTACGGTTTTCATTGCGAGATTTGATGATGCGGATCCTGTAACCTGCATGAAGATTGTGCTGCTCCCACTGGTAGGTACCCCTTATTTCCACCGAATTGTCGATGTCGGTTCCGCCCTCATCCAGGAAACTTTGGTAACTTCCTGCAAAGCCACCAGTAAAGGTAATTTTAGGCGTGTAAAGGAAAGTGCCATCGACGGAAAATCGATTGCTCAGCTGGTCTCCCCCGGTGCCTAATTGCGCAATGTCAGAACCCTGGGTTCGGGTCTCTCCGATCCGCCGCAAGGTCTCATTGATTTCAAAGCTGAGCCTAGGTGAATACCTGTATGAGTAACCAGCATCGAAGGATATAACTTTACCTATGTTGTTACGGTCGCTATTGCGCGCGAATATCTGTACCGCAGAACTAATACTAGCTGTGAGAGGAAAGTCCTTCTGCCCAGGCGGCGCGTAGAGAAAGGTCAGGGTAGGCGTAATGGAGGTTACGAAATCGTGGTCCTTCTCTTTCGAGAAGAAGATGTTGTCGTTGTACTCCTCCGTAGCGGACAATGAAAAACGGCTGGCGAAACGAGCGTGCGTATCTTCAGGTAGGGTAACTGTAGAAACCAGAACACAGAGGGAAAAAAGTACAACAAAACACTTTTGTACTCCAGATGAGATAGTCAAGGCGCGCATTACCTCTGCTATCTCACTCTATTCTCAATAAAGAGTCAAGCCTATTATGACGACGTGACTTCCTACACTATCCTAAGTTGAACTTTGTCTAAGTCACCGCTTAAAGCCGTCGGCTGTGTTTGGATTCTCAGCATGGCCGGGAACATTAAAGGGAATAAAATTGATGTTAACAAAGTCCCAAGCACGAAGGACCGCTTCATCCGATTTTAACCCCTCAATTTCAACCCGGTACAATATAATATTGTCAGATACCCTCCGTGGGGTGATCACCGTGGCATATCCCAATTGTCTAACGACCTGAGCAAACTTGTTTGCTCCTAATGAGCTGCGGAATGACGTCAGAATAAGTCGATAGGATCCGTCTGCATGGTTGCGCAACAAGGTCTCCTGTGTGAGGGGAGGGAGCCACAGTTTCTGTCCGGATAAGACGCGGTTCAAATTTTGGATATGGGGGTTAAACTCCTTAATCAAATCGAGTGCAAGAGTGTTGAAATTGCCATAAACCTTGTAGACAATTTCATAAATTGTGGTTCCAGGCTCGATCACAATTGGGTTTTCCTTCCAGTCGGAGGAGACGGGAGGAGTGAATGGGTAGCTTTCAACCCGGGTCAAAGTCTCTGCCTTGGTTTCAATTCCTTTAGGTTCAAGCATCAACTTCACTTTGGCTAGCGTTTGGGAGTCGGAGCTCGATGAGCTTTCCTGCTTCACCCCAGTTGGCTGGTGGGAGACAAGAATCGATGAGCTTTTCTCCTGTCCAGAATCAGCCTTTTCATAGGGAACTGGAGGGAAGGCAGTTTCAGCCTGTTCGGCCAAAACCAGAGGGTCTCCTTTAAGATTTGGAGTTCTTTGATCTTGAGGATTTGGCCTGAGGACAGCCGGAACCCCAGACGTCAGGGGAGGCTGGACCTTTTCCGAGTTGACTTCGCTAGACATAAGAACCGCTAGTGATGTGTCAAGGTTTTGCTTGAGGAATTCAAGACGCTCCCCAATAATCCCCATAAAGTCTTGAGCCTCGTGCCTTAGGCCCGAAAGGATTCTCTTGGGTTGCAGTGGATAAATAACTGCCCCCGCGCCACCCAGAAAAAGGAGTACCAGGAGGGCGCCAACCCCAACCCAAGCCACTCGCCTTCGCCGGGGTTGTACTTGCTTGTCTTCGGTTGCCTCAAATTGGTTCTCCTTGCCATTTCCTGACTCTATCACCCAAGTCTCAGGCGTTGGGGCTTCCACTCCGAAAGCCTGGGCTTCCCCCTTCAATCGGAGATCACGGCCGACCTCCTCGATGATCTTGGCAGAGACCGTTTTTTGGGAAGTGCCGTAGGCGATCAGCAAGGCGTTATCGCAGATGATGTTGATGAGCCGGGGTATGCCACTCGAATAATAGGCAATATGTCGAATAGCCTCCGGGGTAAAAAGGTTGTGTCCTTCATAGCCGGCCGAGTTAAGCCGGTAGTCGATAAAGGGACGCACCTCCCGGTCCTTAAGGCAGCTAAGTCGGCACTGGACGGCAACGCGTTGTTTAAGCTGGCGCAGTTTGGGTTGATCGAGGATTATCTCAAGCTCGGGTTGGCCGACGAGAACAATCTGGAGGAGCTTTTCACTCGCAGTCTCGAGATTCGAGAGCAGCCGCAGCATTTCTAAAACCTCCCCTTGCAAGTTCTGCGCCTCGTTAATCAGCAGGACTCCTGTTCCTCCTTTTTTGAGCTGCGCAATTAGAAATTCGTTGAGTATCTCAATGTTATGAAGTAGTCCCCTGTGTTTAGCTGGCAGACCCAGATCCTTGCAGACGAAGCTCAAAAGCTCGTCAAACGTCAGATTGGTGTTGTAGACATAGGCAAAGGGGGTGGCTGCCCCCAGGTTACCCATTAACAGACGGAGCAGGGTGGTTTTGCCGGTCCCGACCTCGCCCGTCAACACAACAAAACCCTTACGTTCCCGGATCCCATAGAGAAGGCTGGAGTAGGCCTCATGATATGTAGGGTTGGTGTAGAAAAAGCGCGGGTCAGGCGTAACGTTAAAGGGCTTCTCAGGAATGCCAAAATAAGTGGTATACATCTTTAAAAGATGACTCGCGCAAAGCCTGTCCTGAGCGAAGCCGAAGGAAAACAAAGCACGCCAAGATCAAACAAAAGTAGAAACCCGAAATCAAGTTATATCGAACACGGGGTT
>JACZXR010000361.1 GCA_022571535.1 Deltaproteobacteria bacterium
GGGAGGAGAGATCGGATTTCGCTTAAGGAACTCGTTATACTCGGGTGAGACGCCGTAGGAGACCGCCATGCGGTAAATATCACCGTCCGGCCTTAAGATGGCTCCTTGTTCAGCGACGCAAAGCCTAGTAGCGTTCTCGATGAGCGTTTGCAGCACCGGCTCAAGATCGAACGTTGAGCGGCTGATGACCTTGAGCACTTCACTTGTCGCGGTCTGCTGCTCTAATGATTCCGTAAGATCCCGATTGCTTGCTTGTAGTTCCTGGAATAGCCGGACGTTTTCGATAGCGATTACAGCTTGGTCGGCAAAGGTCTTGAGAAGCGCTATCTGCTTATCAGAGAAGGGGTGGACCTCGAAGCGACGCATGAAGATAACACCAATCGGCACACCTTCACGCATTAGCGGTACGGCGAGTACAGTGCGGACACCAACACGCTCCGTTTGAGCCGCAGACTGTGGAAACTCTGCGGACATATGTAGGAGATCTTCGATATGGATTATTTGGCAATCGGCAACGGCCCTGGCAGCTACCGTATGACGGTTAATCGGTAGTTCCATTAATGTATACGGGGTATGCGGGGCAGATCCGTGGTGGGCTACCACTCGGAGTACGCCCCCTTCGACAAGTCGAATCACTACGTCCTCTCCTTTGCACAGCCGCGCAGCGCTTTCGGCGATGTCGTTAAGGACGGGCTGCAAGTCAGTAGGAGAACTGGCTATCCCGCGCAAAATCTCGCTGGTGGCCGCCTGCTGCTCGAGGGCTTCTTTGAGTTCCTCTTTAAGCGTCTGGACGGGCTTCAGTCTGCCCGTGTGGGATTTTTTTGGAGCCCGTCCCCTTTTCTTGGACGGGAGTTTTTTTGTCGCCTTCCGCATAAAATGATAAGAAGTTCTTTCATTCTGCGGTGCCCGGAAGCTGGGCACCGCCCTTACCGGATTACCTCCTCAAGACACTCGCACGGAAGACAGGCAGCCTATCCTGATCGAGGATCCTTGCCGAAAGCGAACACCTGCCTCACGTCAGCAATGAAACGTTCAAACGTATAAGTTGTTCTCTCTGCCAAAATTTAACCTTCCACTTGAGGCGAAAATAGTCCACAGAGGCTTAATATGTCAAACCGAAAGACTCTCAGGGCCAGCCTGACACACCGAAATGATAGCAAATTGCTTTTGCCGGGAAGATTCAGCGGCATCGTTCGGGAACTATTTCTTTACTGAAGGGTTTTTATATCGAGGATTTATCCCTAATGAAAAAGCTTCTGCTCATCGTTTTGGTAGGATGGTTTGCCGTGCCGGGCACGTACCCTCATTGGGATAGGAATCCTCTTGCGTCCCATCTGCCAAAAAATGACAAAGAAAACATCCCCATTATTCCGGACGTCCCTCGAGATGCCATACCCCCGCTTGATTTTCCTCGATACGAATCGCCCCAGGAAGCAGGCTGGCTTCGAGACGATGATTTTGTCTTGGGCATTGAATTCAACAATGACGCCAGGGCCTACCCGCTCAAGATCCTGAATTGGCACGAAATCGTAAACGAAAAGGTCGGCGGGAAAGATGTCCTTATCAGCTACTGCCCGCTCTGCCGCTCGGGCATTTTGTTTGACCGCCATCTGGAGGGAAGAGTCCTCACCTTTGGCAACACCGGTGCGCTCTACGAAAGCGATATGGTCATGTACGACCATCAGACGGGGAGTTTTTGGTTCCAGGTCGCGGGCCGCGCGATCCGAGGCCCCCTGAAAGGAAAAGAGCTTTCTCTTCTGCCATCGTTTCTCACGACCTGGGGAGAATGGCGCACCCTTTATCCCGCCACCAAGTTGCTTTCCAGAAAGACCGGGTTTGTCAGGCGTTATGAGTCTGATCCCTATCTCGGCTACGACGTGGCAAATTCCTTGCCGGCATTTCCCGTGAGTAAAACAGACAGCCGCCTTCCCTATAAAGAAAAGATCATTGGCCTACTGGTTAATCATGTGGCCAAGGCCTACCCGGTAAACCTGGTCCGAGGAAAAACCCTACAGGACAAGGTCAACGGCCAGCGTGTTGAAATAATCGGCGATCAAGCGGGTATCTCGGCCCGAGCGTTTTACATCGAAGCAGGCCGACGCAAGCCGGCACCGTCAGTGGCTACCTACTGGTTTGCCTGGTATGCCGCTCATCCCGATACCCTGGTTTTTAGAGGTAGAAGCGCCCAGGAGTGACAAACCGGCCTGAATTGCTTAGAGGTTGTTTTTCCTTTCAAGGGTAAGCGAAAAGCCGGGTTTACGGACGTAAATCCGGGAACACTCTTTGCGCTTGGAGAGTCCGTCGATCAGCCGAACTAGCGGCTGCCTCGCATTGAGATACTCCCTCGGCGAGCCGGCGGCATGCAATTCTTTCACTGCGTCGTCACCGGCAAAAAACCGCAGCACCAGATCCTCGTCTGAGACACTAGACCCGCCGAATTTGCGCCGCACCTCCTTAAGGGACGGCTGAGGCGGTTCCCATCCGGTCCACTCCTTGGCCCGCGGCCTGCTCAGGATCTTATCCTTGACGTCGGGGTCCATTAACAAAGCCCCTTCTTTGCCCCACAGCCCCAGTGCGTACTGAATGACCTGATCCGTGACCTCCTTGTACCGCTCCCCGAGGATCACATTGATGGCCGCCTGGCTTCCTACATACTGGGAGAGTGGGGTCACCATAATGGGGTAACCGAACTCCGCGCGGACGCGACCGGCCTCCTCCAGAGTAGCCTCGATTTTATCCTCCAACCCCACGAGACGGAGCTGATGGCGGAGATTGGAGATCATGCCTCCGGGAACCTGGTGAAGATACTTAGAGTGGTCATACTCCAGCGGCTTCCCTATGGGTAGGCCCTCCCTTTTGGCAATGAAGGTAAAGTGTTCCTCGACGGGCTTAATCTCCTTCTCATTGACGACAGGCGTAAAACCCAGGGCGCGGGCGTTCATCGCCACATTGTAGATAGACGGTTGGGAAGAGCCGTTTGCCAGCGGTGGGATGGCCGTGTGTAACGTCTTTACGCCGAGCTTGATGGCCTCCATATAGCACAGAGGGGCCAGGCCACTGTTACAGTGCGCATGGAACTCAAGAGGGACGTCGCCAATATTCGCAAGAATTATGGAGATGAGCGTACGTGCGCGCTCCGGCGTGAGAAGACCTCCCACGTCTTTGAAGCAGATGCGATAGGGCCTGATCGCTGCTGCCTCGCGGGCCTTCTGGGCATAATAGTCATCGGTATGCCGGGGGGAGACAGAATAGATTAGGTTCGCGATGGCATCCATCCCCAATTTATTGAGGCCATCCAGCTCTTCCTCTTTGAAGGCTGAAAAATCGTTCCAGGAGTTGGACGTTCGGGTTAGCGTTATGCCGAAGGAAACGACGCGCTCTATCATGAGTTGCAACACGCACCTTGGTATCTTTTCAAACCCCCCATGCAGGCCGCCGTGATAGCGGATGCGAGTCTTGCTGAAACGCTTCGCACCAAGCCGCATCCAATCCCAGGGATTCTCCTTATGCTCACGAACGAATTTCTTGTACATGGCGGAGACAAAGAACTCCATGGACTCGAACCCAATTCGGTCCATTTGCTCCGCGATGGAAAGCATTGCCCCTGTCCTCATACCC
>JACZXR010000362.1 GCA_022571535.1 Deltaproteobacteria bacterium
GTTAACCTCTGCCGTTTTTCTATTCGACAGAAATTTCCCGTTTTGCTATTGCTCCCTCGGTGAGCGGCCTAGAATTCGATAGCCTCTCACAACATCGATAAGGTTTAGAGCGAGATCCTGGTCCAAACGACGCTAGAGAATCGTCCACAACCCACCGCCGTTGTTTCCTGGAGGAAAGAGGGAAGTAAAGGCCTTGCTTCTGAGCCTTGATATGGGATTTCGTCCCCAAAAAAAAGCTCCGTCTCTTAAACACTAGCTTTCTGGTTGAGAGTGATCAGGGGAAAAGGAGAAGACAATGGACGAAAATAAAAAGCGCCCAGCGGATCGATGGGTAATATCTCCAGAAAAAACGGCACTAATTGTGATAGACATGCAAAACACGTGGGTGCATCCGAGAGGGACCCGATATTTGCCAAGTTCGGAAGAGATGATCCCCCGGTTAAAGGAAGTATTGACCTTCTGTCGCGATTCAAATGTACCCGTGCTTTTTCTTCATACAATAAAGGAGCAAGTGCAAGGATTTAGCTGAGGCCGGCATATTTGCCGATCTCAAGCCTGAGACTCACCGACCGGATGATCCCTGGTCTAACTTTGAAGGCGCGCTAGGTGCGGACTTTCATGAGGTCATCAGACCCTTGCCCAGTGAAATCACTATTGGAAATTTTCGCTACAACGGTTTTTACGGAACAGAGCTTGAAAACATCTTGCGGCGACTAGGCCGAGACACCATCGCCATCACTGGGGTTGCAACCAATGTCTGCTGTGGCAGCACAGCACGGGACGGAGCTATGAGGGATTTTAAAGTCATCTTCCTCTCGGACTGTAACGCTGCCTTTACGAGCGAAGAGCATGAATCCACATTGGAAAACTTTTCAAAGCATTTCGGTCTGGTAATGGACTCAAAGACCTTCATGGATCGAGCCCGTACCAGTGTGAGCCGGCGAAAGGTCGGTTAGGCTCGGATCAGCGCACAAAAAGGGGGTAAGTTCAGTATTCGTTCACTCAACTTCCATTCATTAATGATGACTAATAAATCAAGACCAATCACTTCTCTTGCACGTTTCAAGTACCGACCTCTAATCAGTTCATTTCACATATGCTAGAACTCTCACCCCTGATATGGGCTGACATAGGCCGAGAGGAGACCTGATCTCATTTCCGGCAACTAACGTGCATCACAGTTAATGACCCCCGCGGCGGGATCATCGAGTTTGGATAGGGGGCTCACCGGCTTTCTGGAATTTCTGAAATCACGTAAACATCTACAACGGCTTCCTTGCGAGTGGACCTAAAATCGCTTCAAGATTCAGGGCCCGACAACATTTAGCCGCTTTTTAAGGCATTGAATTCTTGGATGAAGGTAGAGATGCGGAATGTGGGTGAAGGAGGATCAACGTTGAATAGGATTTCGATTACTCGTAGCGCAACCAGCAATAGTCAGAATGGAAGTGGAGTGCCTTTTTGGCCACACGTGGGCCCCGTCCTCTTTTTGGCATTGATCTTCTGCATAAACTTTACATCCAGGATCATCCTCTCTCCCTTGCTTCCCACAGTTGAAAAGGACTTGGGCATAAGCCACAGCCAGGCCGGGTTGTTTTTTCTATTGATCACTGCGGGATACTTTGCCGCCCTCCTGGGATCCGGTTTTCTCTCCTCCCGGCTTACACACAAAAGAACCATCATTTTCTCCTCAGCTGCTGTCGGCATAGCGCTCCTCGGCATCTCCTTTATCAACACTTTGTGGGGTATTCGCTTGGGACTGCTCGGCTTGGGATTGGCGTCGGGCCTCTACCTTCCCTCGGCTATCGCAACGATCACCTCCCTTGTTGGCTCCAGGCACTGGGGCAAGGCAATCGCTATACATGAGCTAGCTCCCAATTTGGCCTTTATAGCAGCACCCCTGGTGTCTGAGGTCTTTCTACGGTGGTTTTCCTGGCGCGTGGTTTTGACTTTGCTGGGTGGAATATCTGTATTCCTCAGCTTGGCCTTTGGCCGATTCGGCAGAGGTGGTGAATTTCCTGGTGAGACACCCGCTTCTGGTTCCTTCAGAATTTTTTTCAGAGAGCCCTCCTTCTGGATCATGGTAATTCTGTTCGGCCTGGGGATCACTTCAACCATGGGTATCTTCGCCATGCTTCCCCTTTATCTCGTAATTGAACGGGAGATGGATCAAAGTTGGGTAAATACACTTGTCGCACTTTCCAGGGTCTCCGGACTCGGCATGGCGTTCGTAGCCGGGTGGGCTTCGGACCGATTGGGTCCTATGCGCACGATAGCCGGCAGCCTTCTACTCACAGGTATAACGACTGTGCTTCTGGGAATCATGCCGGGCTTATGGGTCGTAGTTGCGGTCTTTCTGCAGCCCGCACTTGCAGGTTGTTTTTTCCCGGCTGGATTTGCTGCCCTCTCTGAAATAGGCCCTGCCAGCTCTCGAAACGTGGCCGTCTCTCTCACGGTTCCTATCGGCATGCTCTTAGGCGCAGGGGCAATCCCGATGTTTATTGGTATTATGGGAGATAAGGGATCATTCGCTTTAGGCTTCATCCTGGTGGGCGTCCTCATACTTACGGGCGCCGTATTATCCTTTTGTCTTAAACTTCCCAGTGAAACATCAAAGCGAACCAGAGAAGGCCAGCTATGAATAAAGCGGCTCGCCTCTGCAAAGGCGGCCTTATTCCGCTGACCAGGTGCCGCACGGGCGACAGATGTAGGAGGGATTCGTTTGGAAGATAAAATTTGGGTCCTTTGGGATGGCGCGTGAGGGTTTTGACGCCGATTAGCTGCCTGGGTCAGGCGCAAGGATAGTCGTGGTCGATTTCAAGTCGTGGCGTATCAGGAGGCCCCCTCCCCGCCAATGACCCCTGTTCTTTATGCTGCGTGCAAGGACGCCATCTACGTAGTGGAAGCGGACGGGACAGAGCACCGGGCCGGTCGTGCATGCTTGTTTATCCTGGATGAGTTAGGATGGCATAGGGTTGCACGATTCTTGGCCTTACCCCCATTTATCTGGCTTGTCGAACTGAGCTACCGGATCGTTGCAACCAACCGCCCATTTTTCAGCCGGTTCTTGATCCGCAAAAAGTAATTTCGCCAGCCTGTTTGCAGACATCACTACCCTATCTCCCACAGCGGCGATGAACTTCTAAAGATTCAATTTCTAAAACCGGGCGTGTGGCTTCCATGTAAAAGGGGGGATCAGAGGCGTCAGGTCGTGCAATCATCTATCTGAAGATTTTGAGAGATTACTCGACGTTCTTAAGTTTATGGTGGTCGCAGCAGGACTCGAACCTGCGACCTCTTGCATGTGAGTCCATTCAAGCAGAATCCCGCAACCCCGCTCTGGGAGCGGGAATGCGAGCTATGCCCAGCACTTAGCTTCACTTTACCTTTCCCCTCATTTCCTCTCTTTTCCCCTGTTTTCCACTACTCAGGTAGCACCAGAGGTGCACCAGAAGTGGCACTAGAAAGAACTGAATCGCCAACGCCTTTTTCCCGCTATCTCCGGTGCCAGGGCTTATCAGAGCTTTCCCGCCTCACAAAAGAAGGCTGCATTTACATTTCCGATTTCTCCGGCTTGAAACTCACAAACAAAAATTCAAACAAAAATTTTCAATT
>JACZXR010000363.1 GCA_022571535.1 Deltaproteobacteria bacterium
GGATCGATAAGGAGCTCACCGAAAAGACCGACAAGCTCAAGAAGGATTTAACCCAGCAAAACGAGAAGATCGAGCGCGCCCTGGGGGAGGTCATGGAGGAGAGAGACAGCCTTCAGAAAACCCTGATGGAGGAGCGCCGGGAGTGGAAAGACGAGAAAAGCGGCCTTGCCAGAAGGGTCAATGCCCTTAGGTCCGAGAAGGAGGATAAGGCAAAGGAGGCTAACAAGAAACTTCAAGGCATGCAAAAGGAAGTGGAAAAGCTGAGGTCCCGTCTGGGCGCATCTTCGGATCGTATCGAGACGGAGGCGGCCGGGCTTGGAGCGAGAGAAAAGAAACTCCTCTCTCTTTCTCTTCAGATATCCCGCATTGGGCCGGAGGTTTTACTCCCGTGCGTTCTGGGCCTTCTGGAGGGAAGGGAGCGTGGGAAAGAGATTCTTGGGGCGGTTCGGAAACTCACCGACTGGTGCGGCCAGATGGAGCAGGCCCTGGAGGGCAAGGTCTAGCGCGATGAAGAAGGTTCCTTCAGAGGCGGCCAGGATCAGTTACGCTCTATCAAAGTACGGCTTTACGACTCCGGACATAGAGTATTTTCTCTCCAGAGTCCTCTCCGCTCCGTCTGACAGGACGATAAAAAAGCAGTCCGGCGTCGATGACAATGTGCTTAAGGCAGGGAGGAGGCGCGTCAGCACCAGGGTCCCGATCAGGGCCGTTCAGGGTATTTTGACAGTAGCTCACCTGGACCCGGAGGTCTTCGGGGAAAATATCCTGCATCTTTTTCACCTGGTCCATAAAGGCTTCGATCTGGCGCCCCGGCAGTTTCTTAACTGGGTAGGAGAACAGGTCCGCCACGGCGGCAAGACACTCCGTCCCTGCATTCGGTGCAGATCGCTTTTCCCTTCCATGTCGTCCGGGGACAGGGTCGGGCCGTGTTGTGAGCAGGCGCACCGCAAGGCGCTCAGGGAGGCGGCCTCCGCTCTGAATGACACGGATTACCTTTCGAGGTGAGCCTCAAGGTCGAACCTTTGAGGCGTTCGTGAGCCTCAGTCGAACAATGATTCTTTATCCTTTTCAAAAAGAGGCCAAGGAAGCCGTCCTTCAACACTGGGAGAAGGGTAACAAAGCCGCCCTCATCTCGATGCCCACTGGCAGCGGAAAGACAATCGTCTTCAGCGAGATTCTCCGCGCGAGCTTAAGTCCAAACGGTGAGAGGGGGCTTGTTCTGGTTCACCGCGATGAGCTTCTGAGGCAAGGCGTGGAGAAAATCCGCCTTGTATGGCCGGAAGTGAGCCTCTCGACCGTAGATGCCTGTTCGAGGAGCTACTCGGGTCAGGTCACGCTCGGGAGCGTGATGTCGGTCGTCAGGCGTCTGGAAGAGATGCCCAGGATCAGTACAGTTGTGACCGACGAGGCCCATCACGCGCCGGCCAGGTCCTGGCTCAAGATATACGATCAGGTGGGCGGTGTTAATCCGGATTGGTGTCACCTTGGGGTCACCGCGACACCGATCAGGGCGAAGGGAACCTCGGACCTGGAGGCGATCTTCGGGAAACCAGTCTATGTCAAATCCATATTCGAGTTGATTGTCGAGGGGTATCTCTGCCCGCTCAGGGGATTGGAGGTAAGGACCGAGGTGTCGGTGGAAGAGGTCGGTGTTCACGCAGGGGACTTCATCGCAGAGGAGCTCTCAAGGGTGATCAACACAAGGGACAGAAATCGGCTTATCGTCGAAAATTACCTTGAGCTTGCCTCTGACCGTAAAGCCCTGGTTTTTGCCGCCGACTTGAATCACGCGCGGAATCTGACCGACATGTTTAAAACTTACGGGGTTAACGCCGCATGGATATCCGGTGAGACTCCCATGCGTGTGAGAAGGTCCATATTAAAATGCCTCCGTGAGGGGGAAATAAAGGTGGTTGTAAATTGCATGGTTTTCACCGAAGGCTTCGACGAGCCTTCCCTGGAGGCCATTCTGATCGCCCGGCCCACACGGAGCCTGGTTCTCTACTGCCAGATGATTGGCCGGGGGCTGAGGCCCTACCCGGGGAAGAAGAACTGCCTGTTTTTAGACTTCGTTGACAACTCTTCAAAACACAGGCCCATCAGCATGCAGGAGCTCTTGATGTTCTACCAGACCAGGAGGACAGAGAAGAGCATTGCGGAACTGCTGGCGAGAAAGATTTCTAAGGATCGTCAGAGATCGTTCAGCATAAAAGGACAGAAAAGCCCACTGATAGATTTGAGCCCGACCAGCCTTCCGCTACTCGTTGGCCTTGAGAATCTTTCCTCCACCGTGAAGGAAATCGACCTCTTCGGCCTGGAGGCGTTTGCCTGGCACAAGGCAGGAGAATCCCACTACGTTCACGTCAACGACGATCTGAGTCTTCTGATCCGACCTGCCTGTGCCGTGCAGGGCACGGTAGACAGGCCTGACGCCTTGGCTGACGGTTCGACCGTGAGCTCACCGTCGAACGGGTACTTTCTGTACGCGGTATTTCCCAGGGTCGGGCTCTACGCATCGCTTTTTGAGGCGCCCGTGGACTTCGATCTGGCTTATGGATGCGGCAACGCCTATCTATTCGATTACGGCGATCCTTATCTCGCCACGAGGGGGCCCCGATGGCGGAGCGAAGGGCCAAGCGAAGGTCAGAGAAATCTCTTTCAGAGACTTAGCCGTGAGGTAAAGGAGCTTTCCAGTGGCTCCATCGCGATTCCAAAGCCTCCCGAGAGAAGAGGGGATTATAGCGGGGCAATCACGGCGCTCAGTGTGGAGAAGGTGATTCTTACGGGAGAGAGGATGGATCCGGAGAAGGCAAAGGATTTTATCAAGGAAAACCTTCATGCCCACATCGCCAGCTCCGAAGAGATACCCATCACGCTCAAGAGCGACGGGAACCCGACAATCGAGGCGGCCCTGAGAAAAGCAATAGCGACTTTTTCCAACTCCGAGGAGGGGGACTTCCGTCATTACCTCAAGATGATCCTGATGGAGAACCAGATATTTCTTGATGGGAACAGCGTGAGGGTGGGTCACGTGAAGTTTCCCCGCTATATGACCGAAAGACAGATGAACGCGGCGATGAAAAGGATTACAGAAGAGATCCGACTCTACGCCCCGAATGCCGAGGTCACTTTTGCAAAATTCCCCGTTCAGCACGGTGGGAGGGAAGAATGGAAAGATTCAGAAGATTCGGCCTGACTCTATTCGAGGAGGTGCGAAAGATCGAGAAAAAAGTCGATGGGCTGCTGATGGTCTCTGGGGAAGCAGCTTCTAGCCGTGATCTCGCGAAGTCCAGAAGTAGGATGCCGGACAGCTTTAGGGTTTTCCGCCCAGGCGGTGAGGTTTCCAGCGGAAAGTCAGGATCCAGGGCCAGGCGTGTTAAAGGTTCTGATATCGGGACGATGGACCCGAACAGGATGGCATCCAAGGCGAGAGAGTGGGTTGAGAGGCTAAGAGGGCTAGGAGTGCGCCGCAAAGAAATCAAAGAAATTGAGGGGTTACTCAAGGAAGGTAAAGTAAGGGAGGCGTATATAAAATCTGGCACCCTAATAACGATAGTGGAGGAGATGCGGCCGGACGCCCTCGCTAGAAAGCTTGTC
>JACZXR010000364.1 GCA_022571535.1 Deltaproteobacteria bacterium
GGCTCTGAGCCCAATCAGAATTGACTCATTTTCGCCTCTGTCGAACTGGGGATTAAAAGAGCGGGGGGGTGCCGCTATTATGGCATCTCTTCAATTGAGTCTTGACTGCGCAGGTGTTTCCCTGCAAAGACTATGCTCGTTAGACAGAATAGCCCATTAATTCAATCTGCAAGAACCAAGAGGCCAATTCTGTCTTTTGGATGTCTGCCGCTCTATGCTGGTCGCCACCGGATAGCTTTTGCCCCTGCTTTCGATTGTCCATGGGTCCATATCGTTTACCCCGTACCACAGAACCCCTGCATGTATGTACGGAGATGAATGTGCCGAGTTTGCCCGAAGGGCAGGGCTCCAAAGCCACGAACGTAAGTCCGTGGTACGGGGTTTACTATCCTTAGGTTAGTCGTCTTCCCAGTTCGCGTAGTAGTCAAGCTTGTCTCTTCGTTGCCGGGGGGAGTCTGTTGAAGCGTGGCCTTCGTTATCCCTCCTTGAGGGTCGGGATTCTTGGGTTACATGCTCGGGCTTGGGTGGAGATGAATCGGATTTTGCTCCGGTCTGCAATGATCCAGTTTTCTCCTCGCTCGGTTTGTTGCCTGTCCTGAGCTGTGTCGAAGGAATGGATTGATCGTGACGGGCGCGAGTCTCGCTGTCGGGCTTTTGACTCTTTGGTTTTGAATTTTTCTTGCGCTTATCGGGTTTCCCCTCCAACTCTCGCTTCCTCTTCTCTTCCATCTTCTTGCTGATAGCTTGATTGACTTTTTCTGTGAGGTTAAGCGCCTTTTCGGCTCCCTGGCTGAAGCGCGGAAGATCCTGAGCGAGGTCGAGATCCTCCGGGGGGTTGAGCTCTGCCCGTATGAGCTTCACCCTGGTCGGCTTTGCATTATAGCGGAGGTAGGCTTCGCCAATGCCGAGGCCGTGGATGAACTCATCGGCCTTTATCTTTGACTCCCAGCCCTCAACCCACCCTCTCCGGTCCTGAAGGGTCTTGCTCCTGTGAGGGTTGATGAACCTGACGGGACTCAGAAACTTTCCCGAATCGCTGTGTCCTTCCGTTAGCTGGTAGGATTGCTTGCGGGCTATTTCTTCCCCCCAGTATCTTTCGGCCTCCAGGGCGGTATGGGTGCTTTCAAGGGCCATGAAGATCTTGTTTGCGTTGCCCATGATCCGTTCGGCGAAGTCGCGGGAGAGCATTTTATAGCTGTCCGTAAGATTGGAGAGCGACTGGATCGCGGCCACCACCATGACGTTGGCCTCGCGTGACTTCTCAAAGACCACTGAGAAATCCGGGGTGGCGTAGGAGCCGAACTCATCGAGCACGATCAGAAACGGAGGCGAAGGCCTGTAGTCCGTGCGGTCCAGCACTTCCGCAATGGCAAAGCGTATGTCCGTGAGAATGAGCCTTCCCAGGCCGGCGGCAATCGATGGGTCACGGTCCATCGGGAGTCCAATATATACGTTTTGCTGCTTTATGATCGCGTTGTAGAAGTCGATGTCCGACCCGGGTGAGCAGAGCGCGCTGGCCGCTTTCGATGCAAGAATAGAGCTGAGCTTGGCATCCAGGCCTTCAAATTTTTCCTCTCTGGCTTTGAGGAGCTGGCTCTGGAAGGTCTTGTGGTACTCAACGAGGTCCCGCATCATGTGGGCATCCTTTATCTCCTCGGCCAGGATGGGGTAGACGACATCCATGTGTCCGAGCACTTCCAGAACGTCGCGGATCGTTGCCGCCTTTCCTATGCTGTGGAATATCTTGACCACCCTGTGGAGCAGATTAAGGGTGAGGGTGTGATAGTGCTGGGCGAGGGATCCCTCCGGGATAGGGTCGAGCAGCTTTATCAGAGACTCGGCGACGTTGGACTTATCGATGTCCTGCACTGCCTTGGCGAGTGGGTTGTAGGTGTGGGTGATCGTCGGGTCTGAGGGGTTGAAGATACGGAAGAGGGATTCCCGCATGGCGAGCCTTGACAGATCATAGATCTGGTTAATCGTCCTTCGGCTGACCTTGCCGTCAATAAATACATAGCCGCCTCCTCTTTGAATCTGCTGGTAGATAAGCCCGAGGAGGAAGCTGGTCTTCCCGCAGCCCGATTTTCCAAGCACTACCAGGTGTTTGAGGTTATCGTCGTCAGAGATGCGTACCTCCTCGCCTTCGAGGGTCGTTCCGAGAAGAAGGCTTGTGGGGAAGATCTCCTTGTTTTGTTGTGACAGATTAAGCATCGGTATGTTTGCGTAAGAGTCTAACTCCAAAGAGGACCAGGAGCCCTACGTCTGTGAGTACAAGGAGCTCACCGAAGGTGAAGAGCTGCTCCAGGGTGAGGGGAAGGTAAAAGGTCTGCGAGAAGTAAAAATCAACGTGGGCAAAAAGAAGAAGCGCCATGAGAAGTCTTTTCTTCCGACCCTTTCTTTTTTCCCCGGAGAGACTCTCGGCGGGAGGTGTCTGGGGTTCCATGGTTCGACTTTGCTCACCACAAAATGGGAGTTTCAGGATTTGGTGAAACTCTCTACGATGCTGTCTATGAGCTCCTCACTGTCGATTCTTTCATCTTCAGTGGATTCCTGGGTTTCCCTTAGCTCATGGTCCGGGGGCGTGCCTGGGGCTGAGTTGGGTATAAGGCTCGCCGGATATATGGGTGATCGGAGGTAAGGGGATTCGTCTTTTTCTATGCCCTGGAGAAGGATTTCCTTTACGGTATCCGATCTTGTCTTTCTGGGAAGGCGCAAAAGAAAATCGAGGATCTTTTTGTCGGCCTGGATCTCAGGGTCAAAGAGCAGGGTGATTCTCTCTTTCGCCATCCCAAGCTTTTGCTTAGCTTGAGGGATAGTTACCTCCCCTCTCTTTATCGCTTCATGGAGCTGGGGGTCCTTGGCGCGAATGAGCTTTGCGTCCTGTATGTACTGGCGGTTTGTGTTAAAGAGGATTGCGGCTTTCTGCGCCGCCTCCCCCTCGTGCTTGCAGCCTGTCAGTTCCCCGATTGTTTGGGGACCTGGTCTTAGCCTGCCGTGCTCCGGTTCCCCAATTGTTTGGGGAACCGGCCTTAACTTTCCCTTGTTGTCTCTGGAGGCATATTTGCTCGTCGCCTCCCTGCGTCCTTTGGCCTCTTCTTCCAGGAGGGGGAGGGCTTCTAATGCAACTGTCGTAGCCTGGCTTGAGGTTAGGTGGCGCCGGTGGAAATTCTGCGAGATAACCCACTGCACAGGCCCCATCCTCTGGTCGTTGAATTGCGCGAACCAGGGCTCCACGCCCGCTTTAGCGCAGGCCAAAAGCCTGTTTCTCCCGTCCAGCACCAGCTCCCCGATCAGGGTTATCGGATGAAGGAGTCTGTATCGCCTTATGTCCTCCGCAAGTTGGGCGAGCTCTTTCTCCCTCATGAGCGGGAAAAGCCTGGCTGCGGGGTGCCAGACCTCAGGCTTGAGATATTTTTGCCAGTCCATCAGTGTTACCTATCGAATCTCTTTTGCGGCCATTGCCGCCCTGACTATTTCCCTTACGAACTGAGCTTTGGACCCGCGCGGGGCCTTTTCCAGGAGTTCCAGAAGTTTCCGATCGCTGGGAAGGGTAGGGTCGAAGGCCACGGTTAGCGAAAATTTCGTGTTCAGCATCTTCTTAGCCT
>JACZXR010000365.1 GCA_022571535.1 Deltaproteobacteria bacterium
CAAGTGTCCACAGATTGAAAACTCTCCTGCACCCAACTCGACCACCAACTTTAGATTGACGATCTGGAGCTGGCGATAGGAATTGAACCTACAACCTGCTGATTACAAATCAGCTGCTCTACCGTTGAGCTACGCCAGCTCAGAACAAAAAAAATCACACGACAGCATCTCTCTCTCATGCCTAAAAATACTGGCGCGGAGAAGCAGCTTACATTAAATTTGAATTGAATCCTTAGCCGCAAAGGCAAACGTAAGGATTAAGAATACTAGCCCCTTTTATAAGGTGATATACTAATCACCCTTGAGGCAAAATGTCAATAGCCCTGGGCACAATTGTACCAGTTAAAGCAAACTGCCCCGCCTGGACCCCCGACCAACCCCTTCAAAGACTTGCCTTTTGTCTCCATAATTCATACAGGAATATTCCCGCCGATACCGCCACATTCAGAGAATCAATCTTGCCTTTCATGGGTATAGAGACAAGAAAATCGCACTCCTCTTTGATTAAACGACGAATCCCTGCCCCCTCACTCCCCAACACCACTACCAACTTTTCAGGGTAGACCCTGCCGGAAAGCTCCTCCTTTCCACCTGCATCAAGACCTGTTACCCAATACCCCCGCCCTTTAAGCTCCAAAATCGCCCTTCTGAGATTGTTGACCCGATAGATCTTGAGGTAGGGAACCGCCCCCGCAGAAGTTTTGACAACGACGGGGGTCACCCCAACTGAGCGATCCCTAGGAATGATTATGTCACGGACGCCCATTCCTTCAGCGGTTCGCAAGAGACTCCCGAAGTTGCCAGGGTCAGTCACTCCATCCAAGACCAAAATCCAGTTGTGATCACCAGAACGAGGCAGGTCCTCAAGAAGATCAGCAAAGGCGGAGTAGTTATAAGAGAGCACTTTTGCTCCAACCCCTTGATGCCTCCCCCCTCCTACCAACCGATTCAACGCCGCAGATTCGAGGTAACGAACAGGGAGGTCCTGGCGCCTCGCCTCCTCCTCCACCGACCTCAAACTGGCCCGCTGGTGTCCTTTGACAATTAAGACCTCAATCACCTCTTGCGGAGAGTCCTTCAGCTTTTCCAAAACGGGATGGAACCCAAAAAGAAATAGAAGTTTTTTCTTGCTGACCACAAAAAGCAACCTCCCTTTCATTAAGCATTTTACAAAAAAAGATACAGCGGATAGCATGGACCCACAGTGAAGCGAATCCTGAGCACTTATATAGTTTCCGAGATCCTCCCCCCTTTCCTGATCGGCCTCCTGGCCTTTACCTTCATCCTCCTGACGGCTCGGATTTTGAAACTCGTCGAACTTGTGGTGACCCGTGGGATTCCCCTGCTCCAGATCGGTAAACTCTTCGCTTTAATCCTACCCACCTTCTTGGAAATGACCGTCCCGATGGCCCTCTTGCTTGGGATCCTCTTCGGCCTGGGTAGGCTCTCCAGTGAGCAAGAGATCACTGCCCTAAAGGCCTCTGGGATTAGCCCCTTCCAGATCCTTTTGCCCATCGGAGTGGTCGCCTTGTTTGTCTCCATGCTCACTCTTCTGATCACTACCCTGGTGCGACCAGGGGCCAACCAGGCACTAAAGAAAGAACTCTACAGCATTGCCAAGAGCCGAGTGGTAACGGCACTCAGGGAAAAGGTCTTCAACGATGATTTCCCTGACGTCCTCATCTATGTTGAGGAAGTGATTCCGCCTGGAAACACCTCCCAGGGGGTCCTCATTGTGGACCGTCGCGACCCGGCGAGGGAAAACATTATATTCAGCAAGGTAGCCTTTTTCCGATCCGACGAAGAGTCAAGAACCCTAAACCTGAAACTCTTCGACGGTATCATTCATGAAAGAGAAAAAAACCAATCGGGCTTCAGCCAAACTCATTTTAATGTCTATAACGTTACACTCGATCTCGAGGAGGCGTTCAGCCTTACACGAAAGAAAAAGACGCGACCTAAAGATATGTCGCTTCAGCAATTGAGGGAAACCATCCGGCTCAAAGAGGCCAAGGGGATCAAACCCACATCCGAGATCATGGAGTTTCATCAGAGGTTCTCCTTTGCCTTCGCCCCCCTCGTTTTCAGTCTTCTCGGGGTTTCCCTGGTCTTGATGCCGACGCGATCCCGCACTGGCCGCTCTTGGGGACTTGCCTCATGCTTTTTTTGGCTGCTCGTCTACTACGGCCTGCTCTCTACGGGGAAAGCCATGGGGGAGAGAGAGATCATTCCCCCGATAATCGCCCTCTGGCTCCCTAACCTCGTCCTAGGGCTCATTGGGACCTACTTCTTCAGAAAGGCCCTTAAAGAATCTCCACCGGTTATCCAAGGGAAGTTGCAGAAGATATCCACGTTCTTTATTCGAAGGCTCTCCCCAAGACAGAGGAAGGTTTTTTAAGATGACCTTGGGGTCTTCTATGCGATTCTCCTTGCACTCGGTGGGTGGCATCTTAGACCGTTACCTGATGCGCAGTTTCATGAAGACCTTTGTCATCACCCTTCTCTGCTTTGCGTTTTTTCGCTTTGTGGTCGACTTTTTCGACCGTATCGACAATCTGCTCAAGTACGGGGCTCCCCTATGGGCCTCAGTTAAATACTTCTTATATAAATCCCCTTTTTTGATCTCCTCCGTCTTTGAATTTGCAGCCCTTTTCTCCGCTTTATTCTCACTTGGGCTGTTGTCACGCAACCGTGAAATTACCGCTATGCGGTCCTCCGGCCTAAGCCTGTCTCGCCTATCTCTCCCCTTACTGTTTCTTGCGCTGGTTGTTAGCTTCTTTACCTTCTTCTGGAATGAGGCGTTGGTCCCCATCTTCACCCGCGAGTCCCAATACATCTACAAAGTCGAGATAAGAAAGAAGCATCCACGAAGCGTCTTCGGAACCAGAGGAATCTGGATGCGCGGCAAGGATGCTTTTATCAGCGCAGATTATTTCGATGCCAAAAAAAACGTCCTGCAGGGGGTGGTGATCTACCTCCTGAATCGGGATTTTAGTCTAAAGGGGCTCGTCGAGACCCCCCTGGCGCGCTGGAATGGGTTTCGCTGGGAGACAAGAAGTGGCATGGAATGGGTCTTGCATCCAGACGGACGGGTCAGCCGGCAAAAGGAGGCAGCCAGGTTTCTCCCCATCACAGAGACTCCAGAGGACTTTAATCTCTTTGCCCGAAAAGCGGAGGAATTCACCTACTTTGATCTTAAAGAACAGATCAAAGACCTAAGAGGGAAAGGCATCGATACTACAGAATATGAGGTGGATCTGCAGGTCAAGTTAGCCTTGCCTCTCATCTCTCCCCTGATGGTTTTCCTGGCCATTCCCTTTGCCGTCAAACAAGGTTCGAGAGGTGGGATAGCCCTGTCCTTCGGGCTTACCATTCTCATCGGGCTCGGTTACCGAACAGTCCTGGCATTCTGTATCTCCCTGGGACACAGCGGGGCACTTGAACCATGGATCGCTGCTTGGTTTCCTAATTTTATCCTGGGCTTAGTTGGAATCTACTTTTTTACCGGGGAGGAATAAAAAAGGCTCTACGGGACCATGGCTGTCCCACGCAACCCCTCATCTTCCGGGAATCCATACATCAGATTCATATTTTGCACTGCCT
>JACZXR010000366.1 GCA_022571535.1 Deltaproteobacteria bacterium
GGTTATGCGGGTCATATGGCCGATGTCTTCAGCAAACGCAATGTTCTCGTCGTCACCAAGGCCTTTGAAATCTTTGCCATGGTGCTGGGATTCATTGCGTTCCTTACTGGGCGGATGGACCTGATGCTAGGGGTGGTATTTCTCATGGCCCTTCAGTCCACCTTTTTCAGCCCTGCCAAATACGGCATCTTGCCCGAGCTGCTTCCCGACAAGGATCTCTCCCGGGCCAACGGTCTTTTGGAGATGAGCACATTCCTGGCCATCATACTGGGAACTACGCTTGGCGGCATTCTGTTGGTTGCCTGGAAGGACCAGTTGGGGGCGATCGGTCTTGTCCTGGTTGTACTTGCTGTTGTTGGGACTATCACCAGTCTGGGAATTGTGAAGGTTCCGCCATCCGGAGCCCAAAAGCCGTTTCAACTGAACCCTTGGGCTGAGATCGGGAGTGGTATCAAGAGGCTATACTCAGAGAAGACACTGTGGTTCACGGTCCTGGGTATTTCCTACTTCTGGTTTCTGGGTGCACTGATTCAACTTGCCCTAATCCTCCTTGGTAAGGAGGTCATGGGGCTGGATGATCTGCGAGTCGGGCTACTGCTTTCATTTCTTGCCATTGGGATTGCCTTCGGTAGCCTTGGGGCCGGCCGTCTCTCCGGAGACAAAGTGGAGCTAGGGCTGGTGCCGCTGGGTTCGATTGGCATGGGGCTCTCTTCTATCCTACTCTACTCATCGACTCCTTCCTATCTCCAAGTATCAATGGCACTTGTCCTGCTGGGATTTTCCGGTGGGCTTTTCATTGTGCCCTTGTATGCCCTGGTTCAGCAAAGGAGCCAAAAAGAGGAGAAGGGCAAGTTAATTGCCACAGCCAATTTCCTGGGCACCTCGGGCGTCTTGCTTGCCTCCGCAGTTCTCTGGTCATTCCGTGACCTGCTCCAAATTCAGGGAGACAGGATCGTTCTGATTTTCGGGCTCTTCACGCTTGCAGCAACGCTCTACATCATGAGCATACTGCCTGACTTTCTGATCCGATTCAGTCTGTGGATCCTCACTCACACCATCTACAGGATACGCATTGTGGGTCAGGAGCATGTTCCCTTCCGGGGGCCTGCGCTGCTCGTCTGCAATCACATTTCACATGTGGATGGACTGCTAGTCGCGGCATGTGTTCAACGGTTTATCCGCTTTATGGTTTATCGGCCTTATTACGAGATTAGGTGGCTCCGTTGGCTGTTTCGCCTTATGAAGGCAATCCCTGTCTCGGGCCGGAATCGAAGAGAAATTGTCGAATCGCTGGAGCAGGCACGCGCAGAGCTCCGTCAAGGCCATGTTGTCTGTATTTTTGCCGAAGGGGCGATCAGCCGGACGGGAAATCTCCTTCCGTTCAAGAGAGGGTTTGAGAAGATTGTCGAAGGGTTGGACATCCCTGTCATCCCGGTTCATCTGGACCGGTTGTGGGGAAGCATTTTCAGTTTTAAAGATGGCTCTTTCTTCTGGAAATGGCCCCAGCGTATTCCTTATCCAGTCACCGTTACCTTTAGCGCCCCTATGCCCTCCACAGCATCGGCCGAGGACGCACGGCAGGCGATCATGGAATTGGGAACTGATGCAGTACAGTATAGGCGGACCTCGCGGGATCTTCTGCACTTCAGGTTCCTAGAGCGCGCTAAGCGACGTTGGTTTTCGTTTGCCATGGCCGATTCCACCGGCAAGGAGCTAACTTATGGAAAGGCTCTCGTGGCCAGCCTGTTGCTCGCCCGCTGGGTTCGAAAAAGTTGCCTAGGAGATACGATGGTGGGGGTACTCTTGCCCTCATCGATAGCCGGGGCCTTGGCAAATATTGCCGTGCTTCTGGCCGGGAAGGTCCCCGTCAACCTTAACTTCACAGCAGGACAAAAGGCCATGGCGTCAGCCATCCGGCAGTGTGAGATACGAACTGTCCTGACATCCCGGTTGTTTCTTGCCAAGGCGAGAGTCGATAAAATTGAGGGGATGGTCTTTCTTGAGGAGATCGTGAAACAGACAACAGTATTTCAGAAGGTCCGGACTACCCTCCTTGGCTTTCTTCTTCCGCCAAGATTCCTGCATGCCCTTTACGACCATGGAGAGAGGGATTCCAACGCCCTCGCCACAGTCATCTTCTCCAGCGGGAGCACCGGGGAGCCGAAGGGCGTCATGCTATCCCATCACAATATTCTCTCCAACCTCGAGGGGATGGCCCAGATCTTTTGGGTCACCGGGAAAGACCGCGTCATGGGTGTCCTTCCATTTTTTCATTCCTTTGGATTTACCGGTACCCTCTGGTTACCGCTCGTTTGCGGTTTCAGCGCGGTCTATCATTCCAACCCCATGGATGCCAAGACCATCGGTGAAATGGTCTCCAAGTATAAAGCTACGGTTTTAATCTCGACTCCCACCTTTTACGCTGCATATATCCGCAGATGCTCGCAGAGGGAGTTTTCCTCGCTACGATATGCGATCGCCGGCGCTGAGAAACTGCGCGAGTCCATAGCAGCGGACTTCAAAGAAAAGTTCAACCGGGAGCTCTTGGAGGGGTACGGTTGCACTGAGATGGCGCCAGTGGTCTCGGTGAATATTCCGGATGTAGAGGAGGGGAGTGAGCGCCAGACCGGTATCAAGCATGGGACAGTAGGCCATCCCGTCCCAGGGGTTGCCGTCAAAGTGGTGGATCCTGAGACAGGTGAACCGCTCTCCTGTGGTGAAGAGGGGTTGCTCCTGGTCAAAGGCCCTAATCAGATGATCGGCTACCTGGGTCAACCCGAAAAGACGGCAGAGGTCCAAAGGGACGGCTGGTACGTCACTGGAGACATCGCATCCATCGATGAAGATGGCTTTATCCGAATCACGGATCGTCTCTCCCGCTTCAGCAAGATCGGAGGGGAAATGGTACCTCACATAAAAGTGGAGGAGACAGTCAATGAAATACTAGGGGATCAAGGCTGCGTGGTCACAGCGATACCGGATGAGCAGAAGGGCGAACGGCTCGTAGTCCTTTATGTAAAGAGAGGTGTCACACCAGCCGAGGTGTGGGACCAATTAGCTCAAACTGATCTCCCGAAGCTCTGGCTTCCCAAACGAGAGAACCTTTACGCCATCGAGTCCATTCCAACACTGTCAACAGGGAAGGTGGATCTTAGGAAGGTCAAGGCCATTGCCTTGGAAAAGTCTTCAGTTGCCAAGACCGCTATTGGACCATGAGCAAGTCGATCTCGGATCTCCTAGCTTAGGACGAGAGGTTAGCGGCCCCGCCCTTTAATCTCTACGGGTTAATTCCCCGCAGCTTGCTGCGGATTTGAAGAGAGATTCTTCGGCTTTCAGCCTCAGAATGACATTGGTCTGTCATGCTGAGCCAAGCGAAGCATCTCCCTCAGATACTCCGTAGATTGCTGCAGGGTAGTTCATTTTTCATAGGGTTCATGAGTTAATCTTACTCGAGTCTCGATGTAAATTTCCAGCGAACCGATCTTTTGGTCGGAGAGCCCATGCAGATTTGCAACCAGCCGGTCTGCGTGGTAAAGCAAATGGGCATGCATGGGCATGCAGGGAGGAGGGGGAAGACAAGA
>JACZXR010000367.1 GCA_022571535.1 Deltaproteobacteria bacterium
AAGCACGTCTCAGATCACCGTTTACCACGACGAGTCGCACCCGTAGGGCATCGATCTACCGATCACCTGCGGAAACCTAATCGGCACCTTCTTTTACGGAGGAGATTTCAGCTCGTTCGGCCTCACGCGTTGACCAGGACGACGCTTCCAGCACCCATTCCTAGTTGTTAGTTTCAATCGAAGCTGATGGCGTGAGAATTGCGTTCTACCGGTCGGGCTTGTCTCATCTTAGCGCCGTAATGAGAACGACCCCCAGAACGATCAAACAAGCGGCCGTAACAAGTCGTGGTGTGATGACTTCAAGATCCCGCAGGAACACGGCAGCAAGAATGAGGCTGTACAGGGGACTAAGACTGGCGAGAGGCGCGACGATCACGAGATCTGAGAGGTGAAGCGACATGAATACACTCGCTACGCCGAGTGTGACGGTGATGCCCCCCAGCGTATAGAACCAGAGCGACGTATGATTGAACGTGAGCATCGACAACTTCCTTGAGATTATCAGTGAAAGAGTCACCACGAGAAGTGAAGTCCCCGTTGTCACGGCAGCCCCCAATAAGGGAAAGGGAAGGTGAACCAAGCCCATTTTTCGTATGACCTGCGTCGAACCTGCAACAAGAGCACTGAAGATGGGTAGAAAGATATATCTATTGCGCAAAACGACCGTCCCTTTGTCCTTGAGACTAACAAGAATGATGCCGCTCACTACGAACATGGTTCCCACAGCCACCGGCACCGTGAGGGTCTCCCCTAGGACTAATATGGCGAGGAGCGAAGAGAATAGCGGTGTTGTCGCCCTCAAGAATGCGGTGATAGTGACCCCAACCTTTTCCACGCTCAAGTAGGAAAGAAAACGGGTTCCGCCTGGCTGGATAAGCCCCACCATGACGAAGATGAGGAGTTCCGCACGCCAGATCTCTTCACGCGGAACGACCATCCAGACGAAACTCCAGAAAATAATGACGTTAATAGCCAGAGAAACGACAATCGCCGTGATTGCGTTGGATCGGGCCATACCCTTCTTGACCAGTATCAAGTTGACGGCGCTGAAAAAGCCGGTGGCCAGGGCGAATGCCTCGGCAGGTATCACGGTGCCATCAGCTGTCAGGGATCGGCCTTCAAAGTAGTGCCACTGTCATGACATCTCTTTAACTGTCTCCTGGCGGGAACAAAGCCTTGGAGTGATTGTAACGAATAGTTTAAACGATTATCAAATTCTACCGATCTGCTATCGGGGCCAAACGGGGAGTTTCTGACCAGGTCTGGATATTCAATCCGTATGGGATGGGTCCTAGAGAGAATCTCTACAGAAACAGGCAGGAAAGGTTAAATGTAAAGACCTGAACCCGGTTAGGAACTCGTCGCCGCCTAGCCGAACGCCGCTTCGACCTCACGTACTTCCATTTTCGCAACGTTCGCTCCCAGCTTGATGCCAGCCGCCGCAACCTCCGACTGGAACGCCTTGCCCTTCGCTTCAAGGTCCGCCTTGTCTTTGTAGGTCCTGACCCAAATAAACTCGTTCTGCGGACGGTTCACCCACGTGCCAACAATAGGTACGCCGATTCGCTCGTGCACTGCCATGATTTCCTCTTTGAAGTGTTTGAGGAAGGCGTCCATCTCCCCCTTGTTAATTGTGTAAATGCGAATCTGTGACAGCATTTCGATCTCCTCCGTTATTACTATTTGTAGCTCTGAACCCAAACGGTCTCCTTGATAGCTTAGCCGAATCTGGAAGGCGGTCCGCCAACGGCCGTTTCGAGACAGAAAGTATCCGAGTGAGAGGTGTCATGTCGACCTGGCCTGGCGCTCCTCGGTAATTTTTCGGATCACTTCCAGTGAATGAGAAATGAGTTCCTCGTTGGTCTTAAACATGTTCGCGAGGGCTTGTCAATTTCCAGTGCCCGAGTAAACCCCGTACCACGGACTTACGTCCGTGGCTTTGGGGAGCTGCCCATACAGGGAGGTCGGAACTTTCATCCCCGCGCTTACGCACGGGGCGTTCTGTGGTACGGGGTAAAATCTTCAATCTGCCAACTGCCCCCTGCACCCTGCCCACTGCTTCTCGCGGGCCTGTCACTTTCGAATACCTGCAGGAAAGAGTAAGGTAATAATTCAAGATTCAAAACCTGACCCCGAGCTCCCATGAAACTTTGCCGTTGACGTATATTCTCCTCAATTGATATAGGGCTGTCGGATGGGGAAAATTATGAAACTTCGGGTCTTCCCGGTTGCGATTGCTTTACTCCTGGGACTTAGCGGACAGGTCAGTGCGCTGGAGGTCCGGAAAGTAAAGTTGTCCGATGGCCTGATTCAGATCATAGGGAAAAATGCGAAACCGTTTGCAAATATCAGTTGGGAAGGGAAATCCGTAACCATTGCCAATAAAAAAGGATCGTTTTGTTTCACGACCGAGGTGGTCCCAGCCCCGTTGCCAAGCGACTGTCTCAGCGACTGTCTTGGAGCAGGAACTCTCAGTGACGGTATAGACACAGTTGATGTTTTGGTTTCTTTCTGTGACAGTGCGACTGAATCGGATCCACTAACTTGCGGGCAGGTTGAGCTCACTAAGAGATGGCCATAGAGAGAATCTCTACAGAAACAGGCACTGACCTGTTTGGCAGGTTTTTCTTCTTGTTCGCGCTCTGCACTTTGCGCTTTGCCCTCCGCTCCTAGCGCCCTGCGCTCATTTGTCGCCTCTGCCTATGACGAATCTTAAAGTGGGGTGTACTTTATTCTGGGTTGCGCGGGCTTGTCAATTTACAGTGCCCGAGTAAAACCTTTACTCTGCTAACTGCACCCTGCCTACTGCTTCTCGCGCCCTGCCCCCCTTCTTGATGACCCCTTTTCGTATCCTGGAAATCTTATAAAAAGCCAAAACCAGACTTGACTCCTTTACCCCGTCCAACAGAACGCCCCGTGCGTAAGCGCGGGGATGAATGTCCCGACCTCCCTCTAGGGCAGCGCCCCAAAGCCACGGACGTAAGTCCGTGGTACGGGGTTTACTTCTTTTGGTCTTTACTTTTCTCGAACAAAAAATGTAAGATACCCTCTCGTCTCATTTTAATTCGAAGGCCAATGGAGAGAAAACAAGGCTGATGAGCTTTGACCTTAAATCGCCGGACTTCTGGGACCCGCAAGCGACTCGGAAGGAAATTTTACGGGTATTTGAAACCTGCCATGAGTGCACGCTCTGCCACACCCTCTGTCCGTCTTTCGTGAACCTGTTCCAATTAGTGGATGAAAATTTCGGCGAGGTCGACGCCCTCAAGGATGAGCAGGTGAAGCATATCGTCGATCTATGCTACCAGTGCAAGCTTTGCTACCCCATCTGCCCGTATGTTCCTCCTCACGAGTGGGACATCGATTTCCCGAGGACGATGATGCGGGCCAACCTGGTGGATGCCACGCAAAGGGGAGCGAGCTTGGCCGACAGAGTATTCGGAGATACGGATAGGGTGGGAAAGTTGGCCAGTTGGACAGCCCCGCTCGTCAACTGGGCGAATCGAAATCCCTTTCTGCGCGGATTACTGGAAAAGTTTTTGGGTGTCCACCGGGACCGGTTTCTCCCTACCTTCC
>JACZXR010000368.1 GCA_022571535.1 Deltaproteobacteria bacterium
ACCCTTTTGTGGGACCGCAAGAGACTTGAGGCCATGGGAATGGCGGCCGCAAAACTGGGCAAGCCTGATGCAGCAAAGAGGATTGTAGACGAATGTTATACCCTGCTTCAGAGGTGATTTTTGGAGAAAGCAATATTAAGGAGGCAGCAAAAAGCAAAGCGCAGAGCGCATGGCGCTGAGAGAAAAGAGCTAAGGGCTGAGAGCAGAGAGCAGGAAGCAGAGAGCTAAGCGAAAAGCGCAGAGACCGGAGACCGCGGACCGGAGATTGAAGACTGCTAATAGCAAAGTAGCTTTCAAAAGTCATTCATCCCGTCATCGGTCGGCGGTCATCCTTCATGCGTACTGGGGTGTACACGCTTTGCGCAGAGCGCTATGCGCATGGCGCTGAGAGCAGCAGGCGGGAAGCAGAGTAGGGAACGCAGAATGGTGAATGCAAAATACAGAAGCGAGAAAATAGCAGAGGAGGAGAGGCATTCTGACAACTGACTCCTGGATTCGAATTTCAGAGATTGTGACGACTGGCTGCTTGCTAAAATCATGCTTCAGAAGAAAAAGACAAGGGTCCATTTTGTCGGGATTGGTGGGATCGGCATGAGCGGTATCGCGGAGGTCCTGTTGAACTTGGGCTACGAGGTGAGCGGATCGGATCTGCGCGATAGTGACGTGATCCGAAGACTAGGGTCTTTGGGGGCGCGTGTCCATCTCGGTCATCGCAAGGAAAACCTCCCCGGCAACCCTTCGGCGGTCGTGATCTCAGCGGCAGTGAAGTTTTCCAACCCGGAGGTCCTGGAGGCACGAAGACGCCATATCCCAGTCATCCCCCGGGCGGAGATGCTCGCGGAGTTGATGCGCATGAAATATAGCGTGGCCGTAGCTGGAAGCCACGGAAAGACCACGACCACCTCAATGGTCGCTGCCGTTTTGGGCGTTGCAGGGCTTGATCCCACGATGGTTATAGGGGGGAGAGTAAAGTCGCTCGGGAGCAGTGCCAGGCTAGGACAGGGAGAGATGCTTGTGGCCGAAGCCGATGAGAGCGATGGGTCGTTTCTTCTCCTGTCGCCCACTATTGCAGTAGTTACCAATATCGACCGTGAGCATATGGATTTTTATCAGACACTGGATTGCCTCACCGATAGTTTTCTTACCTTTATCAACAAGGTCCCTTTCTACGGTTTAGCAGTTCTGTGCCTGGACGATCCCCGCGTGCGTGGCCTTATCTCGAAGGTGAAAAAACGATTTACCACTTACGGCTTCTCGCCAGAGGCGGATTTTTATGGCAAGGATCTCCAGGCCAAAGCCATGGAGGTTCAATTCTCTGTCTGGCACCGGTCTCGATCCTTGGGGAAGCTAAGACTCCATATGCCGGGCCGTCATAATGCCATGAATGCACTGGCTGCAGTGGCGGTTGGACAAGAACTGGAGATCCCCTTTGATAGAGTGGCGGAGGCCTTGGAGGGCTTTACCGGTATTCACCGTCGCTTTGAGATCAAGGGAGAGCCCGGGGGGGTTATGGTGATCGACGACTACGGGCACCATCCGTCCGAAATCCAGGCAACCCTGCTGGCCATTCGCGATGGCTGGAGTCGCCCGCTGACGGTGATCTTTCAGCCCCACCGCTATAGCCGTACCCGTGATCTCTTCGATGAGTTTCTGACGGCCTTCGATGGAACCGATCGCTTGATCCTCACCGAGATTTATCCTGGAGGGGAGGAAAGGCTCGAGGGAATCCGGGCAGAGGGACTCTATCGGGCAATCAAGCGTAGAGGCCATATAGAGGTAGAGTTTATTTCCGACAAAGAGGAGATCGCAGGAAGATTACTCCCCAGACTCAAGGCTGGGGATATGGTACTGACCTTGGGGGCGGGGGATATTTATACGGTGGGGGAAGCGTTAGTCGAGTTACTACAGAGTTGAAAAATGAAGATTATTGGGTAACCCTGCGGCTTGCCGCGGGCACAAAACCGATCGGGCATAACTTGATTGCAAAACACAAACTACAAAATCTCACTTGAGGCTATGAAGTTCGTTAAGGTTCTAACCAAACATATTAGGAATTTTCCGTTGAATTTGGGTTTAGGAAATCGGATAAGCGATGACTCGCCCCGTGGAATATTCTCACGGCTGGGGCATAAGTGTCGCACCTGTGACGGTATTCCACGGGGCGAGCCGCAAAGGCGCAAAGGACGCCAAGTTCGGAGAAATTTGCACTATGCATTTTTCGCTGAGGCCCAATTAAGGTTGCCAAGGATAGATGATTCCGATGAAGAAAGAGATGGCCGAAAAGCCTTTGGTCCTCGAGTTGAGGCTCATCCAGGGGCTGGTGGTGAAGGTCGCCGAGCCGCTTGCACGCTACACCTCCATCAAGATCGGGGGTCCGGCGGACTATTTCCTTGACGTAGAAAGCAATGCTGTCTTGGCAATGACAATACATACCCTCAACCGGTATGGGATTCAATTCTCCCTCCTGGGTAAGGGGAGCAATGTGTTGGTGAGTGATCTCGGCGTGCGCGGCGCAGTGCTCCGTCTGCGGGGAAAGTTCAATGAGATTGAGTGGGGGGAAGAGCTTGGTCAAGCATGGGTTCGCGTAGGGGCTGCCTATCCCGTGACCCGGCTGGTGCGAGAGGCGGTGGGCAGGGGATATAGCGGGCTGGAGTTTGCCGAGGGGATACCGGGAAGTGTGGGGGGGGCGCTGATCATGAATGCGGGTGCCTACGGGTCTGAGATGGAAAAAGTTGTGGATCGAGTCGAGGGGGTCACTCGAGAGGGTGAGTCAGTAAAGTTTTTCAGGGAGGAGTTGACCTTTTCATACCGCCATGCCTGTCTGCCCTCGGGGATCATTGTAACCCGGGTGCGATTGCGCCTCGGGAAAGGAGAGGTGGGGCAGATGCGCCTAAACGTCCGAGGGCTGGTTGATCGGAGAAAAAAGAGTCAGCCGTCTGGTTATCCAAATTCTGGTTCGATGTTTCGTAATCCCCCAGGGGATTTTGCGGGCAGGCTCATTGAGGCAGCCGGGCTGAAAGGGACAAGGGTCGGAAATGCGGAGGTCTCCGATCGCCATGCGAATTTTATCGTTAACCTGGGTGGTGCTAAGGGCGAGGATGTGAGGAGGCTCATGGTGATTGTCGGTGCGGAGGTACAGAAGAAATTCGGCGTTCAGCTCGAATCCGAGGTTCAGCTCTTGGGGGAATGGTCTGATCGGGCGGTGAAGGGGTAGGTTCGATCCCATGCCAGGTAGGAGGCAAGGGATATACCGTGAGTGGCGGGTCGGGGTCATTGTAGGAGGGCTCTCTGCAGAGAGAGAGGTTTCCCTGATGACGGGTAGGGAGGTCGTCAAGGCCCTCAGAGGAAGGGGCTATCAAGTGATCTCGGTCGAGGCGAAAAGGGATCTTCCTCTACGCCTTTGCCGGCACAGAGTGGAGGTGGTTTTCAATGCCCTGCACGGAAAGATGGGAGAAGATGGTTGCGTCCAAGGTCTTCTGGAGGTGATGGGTCTCCCTTACACGGGATCCGGGGTCACTGCCTCTGCACTGAGCATGGACAAGGTATCGGCCAAAGATCTCT
>JACZXR010000369.1 GCA_022571535.1 Deltaproteobacteria bacterium
CGACATAGGCTGCGAGAAGGTTGAAGAAGAAGCTGAACTGTGGGAGCAGATCCAGAACTTCCGTAATCCCGATGTAGCGAAATGCGAATAGTCCCAAGAAAGTACCCAACAGGCCCAAGGCAAAAAAACCGATCGGACTCATCCTTTTCCCGTGTGCCACTGTTTTAACGGCAGAGTATCCACCAATGAGAGAGATGACGAAAGCGACAAGATAATGATCCTGAAGATATGTGAAAACCTCTTGCGCCACATCTACCATTCGCTTACCTCTGTAGGATCCCGAGAATCTCTTGGGTAGCCCTGCACGGATCAACGGAACTCATGATTGCGGAGATCAGGGCAACGCCTCGTACACCAGCTTCCTTCACATCACCTATATTCCCTACCTTAATTCCCCCGATAGCATAAACAGGAATAGATATTTTTTCCACCACTTCCTTTAAGGGTGCAAGACCCTGCGGCTCTCCATAGTCGGCCTTGGAGGGCGTGAAATAGATAGGACCAAATAAAAGAAAATCCGCCCCCGACCGCTCAGCCTCTTCTGCCTCCCTCATGGAGTGGGTGGACACTCCAATCAGTTTATCGGTCCCTACAAGTGCCCTTGCGGCCTCGATTGGTATCGAAGCGCCCCCCAAGTGTATTCCATCCGCATCGACCGCGAGGGCAACATCGACACGGTCGTTGATAAAGAGACTTGCCTGTCGGTCAACACAGAGGGCCTTGACCTTTTCAGCCAAATCAAACAGCTCCCGCCCGCCCAGATCTTTCTCTCGGAGCTGAATTCTCTTCACCCCACCGTCAAGTGCCCGCTCGAGAACCCAGAGCAGGTCACGGGAGCGGGTCTGGCGGCGGTCCGAAACGAGGTAAAGATCAAATTTAGGAGAGAGCGGTTGCAAAGGGGGATTTTAAGCCAGGACGCCTTCCAGGGGACTGGTGGCAGTGGCGTATAGTTTTTTGGGGACACGCCCTGCCAGGAAGGCCTTCCTGCCAGCCTCTACAGCCAGCTTCATTGCCTCGGCCATCAAGATGGGAATTTTGGCGCCGGCAATGGCCGTGTTCATCAGAACCCCGTCGCATCCCATCTCCATGGCGATGGAGCTGTCCGAGGCGGTCCCCACCCCGGCGTCGACAATAACGGGAATTCTGGCCTGATCCAGGATGATTCGAAGGTTGTAGGGGTTTCGAATGCCAAGCCCGGAACCGATCGGCGCTGCCAAGGGCATGACCGCTGCGCATCCTATCTCCTCAAGCTTCCTGGCAGCAATGGTGTCATCGGTGGTGTAAGGCAAGACAACAAATCCCTCTTTGACCAGGACTCGGGCGGCCTCCAGGGTAGCCGGGACATCAGGGAATAGCGTCCTCTCGTCTCCGATGACTTCGAGCTTGACCATATTGCCCACGCCCGCCTCACGGGCCAGACGGCAGGTGCGAATTGCCTCCTCAGCCGTAAAGCAGCCAGCCGTGTTGGGCAGGATAGTATATTTCTTCGGATCCAAGAAATCGAGGAGATTCTCTTTGTTGGGGTCTGTGATATTGACCCGCCGGATAGCCACGGTAACGATCTCCGCCCCCGATGCCTCAATGGCCTTTTTAGTCTCGTGGAAGTCTTTATATTTTCCGGTCCCGACAATGAGACGTGAACGGTAGGACTTATCTGCCAGCTTAAATGTATCCTCCATGATTTTTCCCTCGTTTACCCCGTGGAATAGCTACTCTACCGAGATTGAAATAATCGGACCATGACGTTATTCCACCGGGTGGTTATCCTCCACCGACAAAGTGGACGATCTCGATTTGGTCTCCTTCCTTCAAAGTGGTGCTGCCATGGGTCTCACGGGAAAGAACATCCCGGTTTAGCTCAACCACTACCCTACCGGGACGAATCCCTAACTCCCCGAGCAGTTGTGCCACAGTGAGCCCGGCTCTAATCTCCTTTTTTTCTCCGTTGATGTGGACTACCACTTGGCAATAAAAAAACCGCACCCGACCGAATCATTTATGAAGTGGCCAGGGAATACGGTTTCAAATTCGTCCCTTGGTGTCCTCAGTGAAAAGTCGGGACGGAGACATTCACGCTTCCCTACGCCGGCACTACCCGGATCAGGTTCAAAGGGTTTCCCGGCAACTACCGTGCCGGGCTCTCAGTCCGTCATTGACGAACACCCCTAGCTTCAACCAAACCTAGCAAACGGAGACGGGCAAGTCAAACTGAGCTGCATTAAACTGCCTGGGGGCGCCTTTCCGGCCCGATGCAATACACCTGTGCTACGCTCGTCAAAGCGGTTGTGAGCATCTCTGAGGTACGCTTGGATCTCCTCGTCCGGTGCATCGGCCCCTCAAGACACCCCCAGGCAATCCGAGAGGGCGAGGCTGAAGAGCGCAGACGTAGAAGTAGGAAGGTTGACTTAAGGTACTGGCCCATCGGCTGCGCTCGGAAGAGTCGCCCCCGAGGAGCCGCCTTCCTAAAATTCCACCGCGACGCTGGCGTAACCGACGACCTCACTCATGGGGACCACATCACCAGAATGACAGTGCTTGAGCAGACGTGCATTGTTGGCACCCAATGCCTTGGCGGCAAACAAGAACACCGCCGTGGGAAAAACCCCGCACATGCTGATGTCCTCTTTTTTCACTATATTCAGTAGGCCAACCGGGCTCAGATGAAGAACCTGATTCAGGGCCTGTCGATCAAGCCTCTCTGTCTCTTTGGGAGAGAGATAATGGCTAAGATCGCTGCTGGCAATTAAAACTGTTTTCTTTTTTGAGGCCGTCTCCGATTCATACAAGCGCGCTATCGCCTGGCCAAGCAGGGCACATTCTTCCTCGGAGATATAAGAGAGGGAAATTGGCAAGAAGGTGAATTCTCCCAGGACACTCTGGAGAAACGGGAGTTGCACCTCTATACTGTGTTCCTCGAGGTGAGGACGTTCATCCTCCACCAGGAAATCAAGCCTGGCCTTTAAATTTTCCCTCAGCTCTCGATCGACCTTGACCTTTCCCAGAGGGGTCTCCCAGTAATCTGCCGGACTGAGAGCAGCCTTGGCGCCCGATCCTCTATGGTTCACCCCCAGGAGGATGACGCACCTAGTATCCCTTTCAAGGCGTGAATAAAAGTGGGCGGCACACGGGCCGGAGTAACTGTAACTCGCGTGAGGGACCATCCCTCCCAAGAGAGACGCAGAGGGCGACTTCACTCCCTGCGGCCCTAGGGGATGGGAGGCCAGGCATTCCTCCAGGAGTTCTTTCAGTTGATCGGCCTCTGCGGGATAGAACGACCCCGCAACAGCGGGATGTCTGAGACACTCCATCAGTTCCTTACTTCAAAATGCAAATTGAAAAATGAAAAATTTGCACTCTGCATTTTGCATTGGCCTTACGCGGGCGCTACAATCTCCACCTGGAGGGTACCGACACCCTCAACCTCCGCATCGACTCTATCTCCCGGCTTAAGGAAGAACGGCGGGGTACGTGCAAAGCCGACGCCGGAGGGGGTGCCCGTGCTGACAATGTCTCCCGGCTCTAGAGTCATCCCCCCGGAGAGTTCCCCTA
>JACZXR010000018.1 GCA_022571535.1 Deltaproteobacteria bacterium
TCTTGTAATTTCTTATACATCCTTGACACGAACCTCACCAGAGAGGAGCTTGGGTAGCAACGCATCGCGAAAGGCAGCGAGGGTGCGGGATTCGACGCGATTGGTTCTAATTCAGCATCTTTCCCCTCCTCGGAACGGTTTCTCGTCCCTGATGGAGGAGGCCCTCACTAACTCCTCAAGGTGCCCTTCTAGTAAGTTCATAGAAGCACGTCAATAGGCTAGAAAGTGGAGTGTTGGTAGGGTCTTACAGGCGTTTTCATCCCAGGACGCAATTAATCGACGCTTTAATTGAGTCCTAGCCCGCATTTCTCACAACTCGTTTGTGACGTTGTCTCAAAAGGTTTCTGTTCTCTGAACCGCGGGATGATACCCATGATCCGATACCGGAGGGAAGTAGCACAGCGATCAATCGAGAGATTGCGGAGTCCGTTTCGGCAAATTGGCTTTGAATCCCATATAGTGGGTAATTGGGGGCAAAGGTGTCCCTTGGTTTCTGATTGAGTCCGTCCTTGTTCAGCGACTTGGGATGACTAACAGCGCGCTGGAATTTGTCGGAGTCGGGCAAAAACCTCCCAGAATAAACTGATATAGGGGTAGCTCTCGGAAAAGGAGATCCAGACCTTGCGTACCGTGACTTTGAGCTGAGCACCGATCTTGAAAAGCTTCAAACGAATGGTATCGCACTGAGCTCTTGCCAACTCCGTTCCCTCCAGACCCAACCGGCGCAGGGCTTGCACCAACACATAAGCAAAAGAAGAGAAGTAAAGCCGCAGTTGATTGGAACGCATGAAAGCCGTCGAGGTGCGATCCGCAAACAAGGCCAGTTGTTGCTCTTTGATACGATTTTCCATATCCCCACGAGCACAGTACAAATCCTCGTACAACGCTCGGGCCTCCCATTCGTCGCTTTCCATGGAGGTCACGATAAAGCGTGGATTTTCCCCTTTGGCCAGGTATTCCGCCTTTCCCACCACACGCCGTTCACAAGACCAGCTCTTCAGCGTCCGATAACGGAAATCCTTGAACACCCGAGCTGGCTCTTGCTCCGCTTCATACTGCTCCCGGGCTTTCGCCAACTCGGCCAGGATGCTTTTCCGAAGACGGTTATTTTTGGCTAATCCCAACACGTAATCGATCCCTGGCTTACCTTCACACCAGCTCATGATCTCCTCACGACAAAAACCAGAATCTCCCCGTAAGATGATTCTCACCTCCGGCCACTCCGCCCGGATCTGTCCCACTATCCGCTCCACCTCTTCCACCACCCCGCTGGCCGGATCTGTATCTGCCTTGCGCAAGCGGGCACAAAGCAACTGCTCGCCACAGAAAATATACAAGGGCAGATAGCAATAGTGCCCGTAATACCCGTGGAAAAACCGCCCCTCCTGATGACCGTAAAGCGGATCATCCGTTGCATCGATATCGAGTATGATCTCTTCCGGTGGCCTCTCATAAGATTCCATAAAAACATCCACCAAAAGCTTATCGATCTCCCCACCGTCCACCACTATCTTCTTGTAGCGACTCTTCTCGTTGGCATCCGCCGGCGTTAACTCCAGCCGATTTAACGTGCTCTTCCCTGCCAGCGCTTTCCCTTTGTCTTGCCCTCGCCGATCCCCTCCGGTCGGATCGCTCTTCTCACTCAGCAAACCCATCAAAATATCATGCCGCAAGCTGTCGTGATCATTCAGATCTTGGTACCCCAACGCTATCGCCATTACCCGCTGCCGGATCAAAGAGTCCACCGTGTGTTCAATCAGGTCCTTATCCCGGTAGTCGTGAAAACAATCCCCCAGCCGTCCCAGGATGTCGCACCGCATCTCTAACTCGCGCAGTAACAATCCCCCAGCATCTGAACTGATCATTCCTCCGTCGAATCTTCCAATCACTTTCCGACGCGCTAAGGCGTGAAATTCTAGCTGTTCTCGTGTACACTCTGTTTCCATAAGGTCGTCCTTCCTCTCCCGCATAAGTCGTTGGTTGCACACGCATTATGCCATAAAGGACGGCCTTTGTTTTTCTTTTTTGTGAGAAATGCGGGCTAGGCCGCCGAATGGAGAGACCAGAGTGAGAGGGATTTCACTCCTCGAGGCGGTGCACGAAGAGGAGGATGTGGAAGCTTGAGTCACCATCGAGTGGCGAGAAAGTAAGAAGGTTGAGATGAAAAGGTGATGGTATACCTCTACGCAACGATAGCGGGGGCCTCTGACCTGGTTTCGGGGTGGTTTGCCCTCGGAGTGCGGGCAGACAAGCTCCAGGCCCGGTACGTTATTGCTTTCGCCTCTGGTGTGCTTCTGGCCGTCACGTTTTTCGAGATCCTCCCCGAGGCCGATTTGAAATCGGATTCGCTGTTCCTCGGCCTGGGATTCATGACGTTCTACGTGTTGGAGAAGCTGGTGATGATCCATGCCTGCGGGGAGAGCGAGTGTGACACGCACCAGATCGGCCCCGTCGCGGTCCTGGGGATGGCCCTCGACAACGTCGTTGACGGGGCCGGCATTGCGGTCGGATACCTGATCGATCCGCTCCTCGGGTTGGCCATCACGGTTGCCGTGGTGCTCCATGAGATTCCCCAGGGGATGACGTCGGCGCTCATCATGCGTGAGGCGAAGTGGAGCCGGTTTCGAATCCTCGTCGCCTTGGGGCTTGCCGGTCTCCTCTATCCTGTGGGTGCGCTCCTTGCCGGGCTTATTCCTCCTCAGTTTCAGGAGAAAATGCTCGCGTTCATTGCCGGAGACTTCATATACATCGGGGCAGGAGACCTGCTGCCTGAGGCGCACCGGAGATTTAATTGGAAGGTGATCCTGTCGGTGATTGCAGGAATGGCCTTTATACTCACCCTTGGACTTCTGGTCCCAGCCGCTTAAGGGTGTCCAGTCGGCTCCACCATAGTTGCGGCCGGAGGATCAGAAATCAGTTCCCAATAGTAAGAAGTCAGAATCAAGAATCCCCATTTCCTGTATTCTGGTCTCCTATCATCTGCCCCCTGCCCTCTGCCCCCTGCCACCTATTTATTTAAGGTAGTGTAACTTCACCTCTCCCTGCGCCAACTTCTCCTCTGCCTCTCTGATTCTCTCGGGGGTTCCCAGATCCTGCCAGTAGCCCCGGTAGGCATAGCCATAAAGGGGCTCTCCCTGGAGTAACATCTTTGAGTAGGTCACTCTGGTAAGGCTAAAGGGACTCTTGTCGTCCATGTAATCAAAGACCTTTGGTTCCATGATCTGCACCCCGGTGAACATGAACCTGCTAAGGGCGGAGGGGGATGAGCGGGGCGCCGAATGGCCCAGGAAACTCTGAAGCCTTCCATCCGAGGCTGTTTCTATAAGCCCGTACTTGACTGCCATCTCGTCTGTCCGTAGGACCAATGTGGCAGTGGCTTTCTTCTTGAGATGATAAGCGCAGAGATCGTTTAATGGGAGATCAATGAGGAGATCGCTGTTGATGACAATGAACGTGCCATCTTCTAAAAATGGCCTGGCCCTTAATAGCCCGCCGCCGGTGTCGAGCAGTTCCTCCTCTTTGGAATAGCAGATCTTTAGCCCCAGCTTCTCCCCGCTGCCCAGATGCTCTTCGATCTTGCTTCCCAAATGATGGAGGTTAATGATGACCTCTTTGATTCCGAAATGGCTAAGGAGGAGGAGGGAATATTCGATCATCGGCCGGCCTGAGATCGGAATGAGGGCCTTGGGAAGCTTATCGGTCTTTGGCCGAAGGCGTCGGCCGTACCCTGCGGCAAAGACCATGGCCTTCATCGCGGGCTTCGCTTCATTGCGAAATGCAAAGTGCAAAGTGCAAATTTCAAAGTATTGGATCTTAATTTTTCATTTTTCATTTTGCAATGCGCCGAAGGCGGATGGCCTTCATCGAATCTCCTCAAAATAGGAGGCAAGAAGGGGAATGAGCCGTTCCAGATGGGGAAGCCTCCTCAAATTGCGATTAAGGCGCCTGAGCGTCGCTGGAAGGTATTTTTTGTAGTGGGGCTTTCCCTTGACCAGGTCGAGGTAGTGGAACCTTCCGACCACCTTAAAATCTCTCTGCAGGGCAGAGAGGATGTAGAATTCAAGAAATTCATCTCTTCCGACACTCTTTTCTCCCATTTCCTCTCTGTGTCCGAGGTAATAGTTAAGGAGATGATCCTCACGCTCAGGGTGGATGACGGTGTCCGTCACCCGGTCGTTCAGCAGAGAGGCTAGATCATACTGCATGGGCGCAAGCAGCGCATCTTGGAAGTCGATCACAGCCACCTCTCCATGATGAATCATCAAGTTCCAGCTGTGATAGTCCCTGTGGTTGAGGGTAGCCGGTTGGTTCTCCAGGTTTCGGGAAATAAGGGCAAAGGCATCAGTCAAATAGCCTCTTTCCCTTTCTTCCATCGCTCCCTTTTTTCCTTTCTCGATCCCGTACTCAATGAAGTGGTCGAACTCCCACATATAGAGCCGAAAGTCGAAGCATTGCTTGAAGGCAATGCAGGAACTGTCCCTCGACCTTGTCCCACGAACCTGGATCAAGAGGAGCTGATCGATAGCCTTCTCATACCACCCCAGGACCTCGCCTGGCGGACATGCCTGCACTACCTCCCAAAGGGAGAGGTCCCCCAGATCCTCCAGGAAGAGGAGCCCGTCCTCGACCCAATGTCCGTACAGGGCGGGGATTCGCACTCCTATTCGACTCAGAAAACGATGGAGGTTAAGAAATGGAAGCTCCTTGAGGGGCTCGTTGAAGATGGCCAGCTCCTCGGATGAGAGAGGTAGGGAGCCTCCACCAAGTTCCATGACGACGACCGAAGGGGGAACGGCAGGGCCGCTCAGGCTGGCTCGAAAGTAACGCCTGTTTGAGGCGTCCCCCGCAAGTGGTGCAATGGAGAGGAGATTAGCATGGGTCCCAAAGGAGGCCCGGATTTTATCCGCTACAAGTTTTTCTAATGCCTTCTCCACGACTTTAACCCATGGAGGTTATTATAACCTGGCTACCGGGAACCCTGTTCTTTCTTTTTATTCTCGGTCCGGTAGCGAATTGTCGTTCGAGATGGATGTCGGTGGCATCCCCCTGATCTCCGAATATCTTTTTCTGAAGCTATGTATGGGAACTGTTGCTGTCAGTATAGGCTGCCCAACGGGCAACCCATGGGCCTGTACCCTCCAGGTAATTGTTAGTCAACGTCACCGCCATAAAGCACTCTGCGGTAGACGGCCAGGGTATTTTCGCTCATGCTTTCCCTGGTGTGGCTCTGTCTAACCATCTCGCGTCCGGTGCGGCCCATCCGTTCCCGCAGCCGCGGATCCTCCAGTAGCTCGCACACACGGGCAGCCAAAACTTCGTAGTTTCTTACTGGGATCACAAAACCGTTGATTCGGTCCTTGATAATTTCCGGCATTCCTCCCATCTCTGTCACTACCATCGGCTTCCCAGATGCCAGTGCTTCTAGAATCGTCAACCCGAAGGGCTCTGGACTGGTCGAGGGATAAATGCAGACATCCGATATCTCGTATAGCGTCGGCATCTGTTCCAGACTGTAAGCATCGATAAGTATATTGTTTCGAAGGTTGAAGAAGTCTACCAGGTTCATCATATAGGTGATTTCCTTCTGCTGAATGCTCCCCCAGTCGATAATGTGCTTGGTGCCAGCGAGCACAAGCAGCACATCAGGAAATCGTTTGCGGAGGATATTTAAAGCCTTGATGCTTGTGTCGCATCCCTTGCCTAAACCAATGCGGGCGGGATGAAGCACCACCTTACGCCCTTCAAGCTGGGGATACTTTTTCAGAATGTGCGACACATTCCTTTTGCGAGCATAGCTTTCATAGTCAATGCCATGATAGACGACAGTAATCTTATCATCCTCAACGCCAACACCCATCAGTTCACTCTTGATGAAATGGCTGACCGCAATGATATGAGACCACTCGACCTTTCGAGTCAAATCCAGAAACAGGTTGTCATCCCAGACATTGTGTGCGGTCAGGATTAAGGGGATCTTTGACTGACCAGCGAACTCCTGAAGGGCCTCCGCGTGAACCTTGCTGAAGTAATGGAAGTTGTGAGCATGGATGAGATCAGGCTTAGCATTCTTCAGAAAAGTGCCTAACATTGTCCGAATCTCACTTTCCAGCCCGTGGACTCCCCTTTGGTACAACCAATTGAGGTCCATCAATGGTTCCCGAACGATCCTCACACCCCGGTAATCGTAGGTTGACTGTAACCGCTGCACCGAACCGGTAAGGAGTTCCACCCTGTGCCCCATCTTCACCATCGTGGGCAACATGATGGAGAGATGTGTCTCTACCCCCCCGATGACAGGAGGAAAACCCCAGTGCACCTGTGCGATGCAAAGCGATCGCTTGCGCCGCACACGTGATACCGGACTTTTCTTGGTCATTCTTCGGACCTTCTATCTACGGAAGACAACTATCTTGTTCACCGGCACGTGCCGCAGATGGCCAAATACCCTGATCCTGCCTGGCTGGCTCTTCCGCCGGCTTCGCAGATGCAACCGGACTTTGTCCCGCTCGGCTGTGATCCTCAGCTCGGCCCCACGCCAGAGGTATCTGAAACTTAGGGCCTTCCAGATCTTGGGAAGACGGGGCCGTATATCGAGATCTCCCCGGCGGATAGTGACACCGCCGAAGCCACCAACCACAACCTGCAACACCATTCCCAGAGAGGCCGCGTGGATACCCTCCGCCGTATTTCCAGCAGTATTGTCGAGATCAACAAACAGCGCTGCCTGGAAAAAATTGTAGGCTGCCTCCATTTGCCCTACCTCCGCGGCCATGATGGCGTGCAGCCCAGAGCTCAGTGAAGACTTATGAACAGTCCTCGGCTCGTAATACCGGTAGTTCACCTTCTTGGTCCTGACTCCGAAAATATCCGCCAACAGATGAAGCAGCATCAAAACATCGGCCTGCTTCACCAACTGGGTCTTATCGACATATTTCCAGACAAAGTTTGTGGGCAGTTCGGGCAAGCCATAGTTGTTTCGGCTCCTCACCCGGACCGGCTGCCTCTTGAAGTAACCCTCGAACTGCTCAATGACACCGTTCCTGAGCACCTTCATCCCTATACGAGGAGCAATCTGTTTCCAGCTCCTGATCTCGCTCGGTTTGAGGTCGATCCTTTTGCAGAGCGCCAAAAACTCCAAGGGAAACTTAGCTTTCAATTGGGTAGCCATCCTGTGGGCAACCACGAGATTCCACTTCGCCATCATGTTGGTGTACGCGTTGTTGTCGACAGCTTCATGAAACTCATCGGGCCCGATCACACGCTTGATCCCGTAGGTGTGCTTACGCCGGTCATACTCAACACGGCTCACCCAAAAGCGCGCTGTCTCGAACAGCATCTCAAAACCGCAGGCAAGCATGAACCCCGCATCTCCAGTAGCTATGTAGTACCGGTGAACAGCGTAGGCAATGTCGGCTGTGATGTGATGTTCCTGCTCATGAGTAGAGATGGAAATGACCGTTCCATCTATCCCTTTGGCCCATGCTGGAGTCTCTTCTTCACCCGTTCCAGCCGACTCCCATGGATACATCGCGCCCCGATAGTTCTTTCGGCGAGCGTTTTGCCGGGCCGTATTCAGCCTGTCGTAGCGGTAGAGGAGCATATCCACAGCAGCCATCTGCCGAACGTGCGTGTAGTAAGGCAACAGAAATATATCCGAATCCCAGAAGATATGTCCCCGGTACCCATCACCGCTCAAGGTCTTCGCGCCAATGCTGCAACGACTACCTGGGGCAGGAGCAGTGCTCAGGAGATGATAGATGTTGAAGCGCAATGCCTTCTGGACCTTAGGATCACCCCTAACCGTAATCGAGGCCGGTGCCCACAGCCTATCCCAAGCTCTCATGTGCGAGCTGAGCAGCTTTGGAAAACCTTGCTTCACGGCCTGCCTGAGGTGCTGGCTTGTTGCCCGGAAGATCTGGGCCGGCGTCTGCTCTCTGGAGCCGTGAATGACAACGATCTTGGTCAGACTGACGGTCTGTCCTTTCCGGAGATGAATCCGGAGGATGCTATCCTTCGTGCGTAGAGGTCTTCCGTCCACGGTAACGGTGACCGACGTGGCAAATGCGACAAAAAATTGCTCGTCATCAAGTCCCGAGGTCCGAATGTATTCCATGCCTCGGCTATGTGATACCTCGCTAATACGCCAGTGCTTCTTCCGACCTTCCGTCACGGTCTCCGAGTTCCAGACCGACATATCCAGCGCAGCCTCCACACTCAGGTCCGCCGCACCTTCCAAGGCTGTGAGGGACACCTGCATGACTCCTAAATTACGATCGTCCATGCTGAGAAATCGCAGGGATTGGTAATCGTATTTCCGTTTTCGGACATCGCGATAGATGGTCTGCCTCGAGAGGAGGCCATGCCGGAGGTCGAGATCCCGGCGATGTGACGTCCAGTCCATGGCCACGATCCCAAGCTTTTCGCCCTTTAACGAAAACCACAGGGAAAACGGATTCGGGATGTTGACCAGCTCCGCCACCAAGGATCCGGTCTTATCAAAGAACCCTGCCAGATAGGTGCCAGGCCTGGCACCCTGAGGCAGCTCCTCCAGAATTCCTCGGCTCCCAATCAAACCGTTCCCCAGCGTGAACTGGGCCTCCCTCACTCCCTGAAGCTCAGAATCCCATGACTTCTCGCTCACGCACCACTGTTCTTTTACGCGGTTTGCGCGACGATAGCGAGAGTAGTTATTTCTCATGACGCACCCATCGTCTTCATCTGCTCATCTGTGAGTTCTAAAAGTGCCCCCGAAAAAAGGTGAGATCCAAACGCGAGCATCCCTCTATTGTGTCTGTGATCAGAAAATCTACGGCCGAAAAATGGTTGCGGGCCGACACCGTCGGCCCTATACTGATCAGGTCCCACCAAATCCTATCGTCACCCTGCCGCCTTCGACAATGACGGGGATCTCGCGACTGTTTTTTGAGTAGTCGAGCATCTGTTGAAGTCCATCCCTGTCCTCAAGGACATTGATATAATCGAAGGGGATTTTACGCTTTGAGTAGTCCTCACGGGCACTCGTCGTGTAGGGTCAAAGGTCCTGACCGAAGATGATAACCTTTTGCTCCATAGTGTTCCCTCTCTGAATGTTACTCTAATTACTATCGGTCAGAGAGAGGGGAAATTGCAAGGCCCACCCCCCATGTGTTACTTCTCTTCTGGGGAGGAGTTATGAGCTACAGATTCGGCATTGCTCAGATCAATCCCAAACTGGGGGACGTTGAGGCCAACCTGGCCCTTTACGAGGAAAAGCTCAGACAGGCTCGGGACAAGGGAGTGGAGCTTCTTCTTTTCCCTGAGCTGACACTGACTGGTTATTTCCTGCGCGATATGGTCCCCAACGTTGCCTTAAAGCTCTCTTCGCGGGTGATTCGGCATCTGAAAGGGCTGAGCAAAAAGGTCGGCTTTGTTGCGGGCATGGTGGAGGAGAGTTCAGACTATCGATTCTTTAATGCAGCGATCCATTTTGAAGCCGGAGAGATCCGGCATGTCCACCGCAAGGTCTACCTTCCCACCTATGGGATGTTTGATGAACAACGCTATTTTGCCCGTGGCGATCGGATCCGCGCCTACGACACGAAGTTTGGCCGAATCGCAATTCTTGTCTGTGAGGACCTCTGGCATCCCTCCACCATAGGGCTGGCTGCCCTGGATGGGGCCTTGGCCATACTCTGTCCTTCTGCCAGCCCTTTGCGGGGTCTCACAGAGGGCCGGGTGCAGGATGATAACGCCCGATATTGGGAGATGATTAACCAAGCTTATGCTGAGACTTTTAACCTCTTTCTGATTTTTGGAAATCGAGTGGGTTTTGAGGATGGGGTTGGTTTTTGGGGGGGATCGGAGATCCTCGACCCTTTTGGCAAGAGGGTTGCCAAGGCAAAATATTACGATGAAGACCTGATCGTAGGGGAAGTAGCGTTCGAATCTGTCCGGCGGAAGAGAACCATGGCACCGATCCTGCGGGATGAAGACCTGGATCTAACAATCAACGAACTGATGCGCATTAGAGAACGCCCTTCGCACTTGAAGATCCAAGAAAAGGCTCCAAGAAAAGGCGGGTTAAAGGTTAAAGGGAAGAAGAGAACAAGGGGTAGAAAAAAAAGGTAACCGGAACCCTCTTATGAATCAGATTCCAACCAACGTAGGTCTTCTTCGATCGATTCTTGTCTCGTTTATTCGCAACGAGGTGCAGAAGGTAGGGGTCGATCGGGTTGTGGTTGGCCTCTCAGGCGGCGTTGATTCCAGCTTGAGCGCCATGCTGGCGGCCGAGGCCCTTGGGCAGAGTCATATTCTGGGTGTCATGCTGCCTTACGTGAGTTCGAGCCCGGAGAGCTTATCCCATGCGGAGCTGGTAGTTCAAAAGAGCGGCATAGAATCGCTCATCGTAGATATCACGCGCCAGATCGATGCGTACTTCGAGCAGTTCCCCGTGGCGGATCAGAGGAGGCGGGGTAACAAGATGGCGCGAGAGCGGATGACCATTCTGTATGATCACTCGGCTCGCTGGAATGCCCTGGTCCTGGGGACAAGTAACAAGACGGAGCTGCTCTTAGGCTACGGGACGCTTTACGGCGACATGGCCTCTGCTATCAACCCGCTGGGAGACCTATACAAAACTCAGGTTTGGGCCCTGGCCGAGTTTGTTGGTGTGCCGGAGGTCATTGTCTCCAAGAAGCCATCGGCAGACCTCTGGGCGGGCCAGACGGATGAGGGAGAGCTGGGTTTCAGTTATAGTGAAGTGGATCGGCTGCTCTACCTCATGGTGGACGAGCGTTACTCGAGGGAAGAGCTGATTGCCAAGGGCTTTCCCGAGGGATTCGTGGATGATGTGACGCTCAGGATCATGAACTCGCAGTTCAAGAGGCGTCTGCCGGTCATTGCCAAGATCTCCCAGCGAACTGTCGATCGCGATTTCCGTTACGCGAGAGACTGGGGGAAGTAAACAGCAAGCAAAGAGCAGATAGCTAAGAGTCAAGGGCTGAGAGCCAAGCAAAAAACAGGGTGTAGGAGATATGCGCTTTGCGCTGAGCGTTGAGAGCCAAAACCAGGGGGCAGAAAGCAGAAAGCAAAGCGCAGAGCGCAAAGGGCAAAGCGCTGAGAGACAGAACCAAGAGGCAGCTGGCAGTAAGCAGCACACAGTTGAGAGTCCAGAGCCAGAATTTCAGGCCCTTAGCTTTAAGCTCTAGGCTATAAGCTCTAAAAGCAGGGAGCAGTAGGCAGAAGGCAGAAAGCAGTAGGCAGAAGGCAGGAGGCAGAAGGCAGAAAGTAAGACTTTAATACTGCTAGCTGCGAACTGCTCTCTGCCCTCTGGGCAGGGTGGGATATGGCCGGGACGCTCTATATAGTGGCTTCTCCAATCGGTAACCTTGAGGATATCACCCTTCGCGCGCTGCGCGTCCTCAAGGAAGTGGATCTCATAGCCGCCGAGGATACCCGCCACACCAAAAAACTCCTCGTCCATTACGGCATCCCGACACCGTTGACGAGCTATCATCAGCACAATGAAAAGGCCAGGTCCGCCTCTTTGGTCCATCGACTGAGCTCGGGATGCCGGATAGCCCTGATTTCCGATGCGGGCACCCCGATCCTATCTGATCCCGGATTTTTGCTGGTACAAGCGGCTATCCGTGCGGGGATTTCGGTAATCCCTATTCCTGGCCCTTCGGCCTTGACCACGGTCTTGGTAGCCAGTGGCCTGCCCACGGACCGCTTTGCCTTTGAGGGATTTCTTCCATCCAGGAAGTCCCAGCGGAGAAAGAAGTTGCGCGGACTGCAGGAGGAGAAAAGGACCCTTGTCTTCTACGAGGTTCCTCATAGGGTCAAAGAGTCCCTGCAGGATCTCCTTGAGGTCCTGGGAGAACGGGAAATGGTACTGGGGAGAGAGATGACAAAGCTCCACGAGGAATTTATCCGTGGGAGTGTGAGTGAGCTGGCTGCACAGGCCAAGGTCAAGGAGTGGCGCGGGGAGATGACCCTTGTGGTAGAGGGAAAAATAGATAGAGATAGTGATAGCGACAGGGAAAAAGAGAGGGTACGAGCTTTGGGGACGGAGATCAAGAAGCTTCGGAAAGAGGGGATGAGGGTCAAGGAGATCGCGGAGCTTTTAGGAGAGAGGTTTTCCCTGTCAAAGAGAGAGGTCTATCGCATGGTGCTGGAAGGGGAAGGAAGAAATGAAAGCCGGGCATAAAAGATCCAGAGTCCAGGAGTTGCGACGAAAAAGGTTCCTGACACTCCTGATTTGGACCCCGATCGTGAACTCAACCCTGTGCTGCCTGGGAGGTGCCACAGACGGGGCTGTTGCGGCTAATGGTCCAAAAACCCAGTCACACTGGACTTTAAGAACCCCTAGCTTTTGCGACGCTCCAGGCTGCCTTGGCCACGGATCAAAAACAAATGATTCTGGTTTCGTTGGCCTGGAGATAACTTTTGTCGAGGCCGTGCGTTCAAAACTGCCGGTAAACCAAGGAAAATGTACACCGTTTGCCTTCTGGATCCAGTTGGAGCAAGCTATAGATACCTTTGCGGGCAGAAAATACGGCTGCCACAGTGACTAATACAAGTTCCCAAACACTTCCTGAATATAAGAACCCGCCAGTTAATGAGGTGGTTTGCGGAATTCTTTTTGAAACGATTAAGCAATTTCTTGTGCCACACTTTGGATTGCTGTGGGAGAAATTCCGCGCAGAGTTTCCACGGTGTCGCCACGTCGATCCTCTAATGCCAGTCATCGAAGGTCCTACAAGGCAACAGCTGGACTCAGTGCTTTCTGAACTCCCACTCCCTCGAATTTGGTTCTTACATGACGACGGGAGGATTATCCAAGTTCAACGTGATCGCTTTCATCACAACTGGAGGAAGCTCAAACCGACGGATGAATACCCACGTTACAAAACAGTGTTTCAGATGTTTCAGACTCAGATGTAGCTTCGGAGTCCGAGCCGCTTTCCAGCGGTTTCAGTTCGAGCAAATCGCGAATTCGGGGTTGAACCACTTCCCCCTCGTGGGTCACCAGC
>JACZXR010000370.1 GCA_022571535.1 Deltaproteobacteria bacterium
CCCCGCGAACCCACAGGGGGGGGGGAGCGGTAGCTCTTCCCTTTGGTCGACCACGGGGTTCAAACCCCGTGGTTGATATAACCTGATTGCACTTACCAACTCGAGACCGACTGGCTAACTAGCGGCAGCCAAGTGCTCTGAAAGAACATTGTCGATTATTTCCGATTGTGCTAGAGGTAACTTAATGGAGCATTCTCGCTTCGTCCACCTTCACTGCCACACCCAGTACAGTCTCCTGGACGGTGCCAACAAGATCGAGCCACTGTTAAAGCGGGTCAAGCAGCTTAAACAGCCCGCTCTTGCCATCACCGACCACGGCAACATGTTCGGGGCGATCGAGTTCTATTCGGAGGCCATGCGTCACGGCATCAAGCCCATCATCGGCTGCGAGATCTATGTGGCTCCGGTGAGCCGATTTGAACGAAAGGGCGTGGACAAGGGACCGAAAGAATACAACAACCACCTCGTTCTCCTGGCAATGAATTTGGAAGGTTACCGTAATCTCTGCAAGCTGGTAACGCTGGGCTACATGGAGGGATTCTATTACAAGCCACGGGTCGACAAAGAACTGCTCAAAGAACACAACCGTGGATTGATCGCCCTGAGTGCCTGTCTTCAAGGGGAGGTAGCCTCGGCTCTATCCGCCGGTCAGATCGAGAAGGCAAAGACCGCGGCTGAGGGTTATGCCTCCATCTTTAATGACCGTTACTATCTCGAAGTCCAGGACAACAAGATCCCTGAGCAGGAGAAGATCAATCGCATGCTCATCGAGCTCGGCGAAGATCTCTCCCTCCCTATAGTCGCGACCAACGACTGCCACTATGGTGAACGGGACGACTCCGAGTCGCACGATGTCCTTCTCTGTGTTCAGACCGGCAAGACCGTGCAGGACGAAAATCGCCTGAAGATGTCCACCAACGAGCTTTTTGTAAAGTCTGCGGAGGAGATGATCAGGGGCTTCGATCACTATCCCGAGGCCGTGGAGCGTACTGTAGAAATAGCCCAGAGGTGCAACCTGGAGTTGGAATTCGGGCGATATCACTTCCCGAATTTTGATCCACCTCAGGGGAAAGGCCTGGATGATTACCTCGACGAACTCGCCCGCAAGGGGCTAGCCGACAGGCTGGAGAGTCTTACGGCAAAAACCAGCGGTCAAGAAAACAGCATTCTGAATTCCGAGTCCCGTATTCTGGATTCTGCGGAAAAGCTAAGGCCTTACGAAGAGCGTCTCAGCTACGAACTCGACGTGATCAAGCGAATGCAGTTCTCCAGCTACTTCCTCATCGTTGCAGATTTTATCAACTATGCAAAAACCCATGGAATTCCCGTGGGACCGGGAAGGGGGTCTGCGGCAGGGAGTCTGGTCGCCTATGCACTGAAGATCACCGACCTCGATCCGATCTTCCATGCTCTCCTCTTCGAGCGTTTCCTCAACCCCGAACGCCGATCCATGCCCGATATTGACGTCGACTTTTGTATCCGTGGAAGGGACAAGGTCATCCAGTACGTCAAGGAGAAATACGGCTCGGACAAGGTAGCTCAGATCGCCACATTCGGCACCCTTAAGGCCAAGGCTGCGATCAGAGACGTGGGGCGCGCCCTTGGTTTTTCTTTTGCCGAAACGGATACCATTGCCAAGCTGGTCCCTGCCCCGAAGCAGGGTTTCGACCATTCTCTGAAAGATGCGATAAAGATGGAGCCTCGGCTTCAGGGACTGATGAAGGCGGACCCGCGTGTGCAGACCCTGATCGACCATGCCTTGCGCCTCGAGGGCCTCACGCGCCATACCTCAACGCACGCAGCGGGCGTGGTCATCTCAAACCTACCTCTGGTCGATCACCTCCCACTCTATCTGGACAAGGAGGGGGGGGTCGTCACCCAATTCGATATGGACAGCGTGGGAAAGATCGGACTTATCAAGCTCGACTTTCTCGGCCTAAAGACATTGACCCTCATCCACGACTGTCTAGATCTAATTCATACCAGCCGTGGGGTCGAGATCGACCTGGAACGTCTCCCCCTAGACGACGAGAAGACCTACGGTCTACTCTGCTCAGGCGAAACCACCGGGGTTTTCCAACTCGAAAGTACGGGCATCAGGGAGATGACCGTAAGGATACGGCCCAACTGCTTTGAGGACCTGGTGGCCATCCTGGCCCTGTACCGTCCCGGTCCTCTCGACAGCGGGATGACAGAGGAGTACATCAAGCGCAAAATCGAAAAACAGAAAATCCGCTACCTGCACCCGTCCCTCGAACCGATCCTCAAAGATACCTACGGGGTGATCGTCTATCAAGAGCAGGTGATGCAGATTGCGCAGCGGCTTGCCAGCTACTCCATGGGAGAGGCTGATATCCTGCGCCAGGCGATGGGGAAAAAAGATTCGGAGGAGATGGCAGGCCAGAGGGAACACTTCATCCGAGGAGCTAAAAAGAACCGGATCGACCAGAAGAAATCGGCCAAGATATTTGACCAGATGGAGACCTTCGCCCGGTACGGGTTCAATAAATCCCATTCGGCCGCCTATGCCATGATCTCTTACCAGACCGCCTACCTAAAGGCCCACCATCCAGTAGAGTTCATAGCAACTCTAATGAGTACGGAGATGGGCGATACGGACAAGGTCATTAAAAACCTGGCGGAGTGCCGTGGGCAAGGGATCGAGGTTCTACCGCCGGATGTCAACGAGGGCAAGGCCCATTTTACCGTTGTGGGGGATAAGATTAGGTTTGGCCTGTCGGCAGTCAAGAACGTCGGTGAGAAGGCTGTCGAGGTCATCCTCGAAAGCCGGGAGAGAGAGGGGCGATTCAAATCCCTTTCAGATTTTTGCCGTCGAGTGGACTTACGAGCCGTAAACCGAAGAGTTGTAGAAAGCCTAATTAAATGCGGGGCGTTCGATTCAACTGGCAAATTACGGTCACGGCTGATGGCTGTCCTCGACGATGCCATGAAGGCAGGCCAGTCCTACCAGAAGGATTTCCAGAGCAACCAAATCGGTATTTTTGAAGCCTTGGGAGGTGCAGATAAGGGGATAGAGAACCATGAAGATCATTATCCAGAGATAGAGGAGTGGTCGTCAACCCAGGTCATGGCCTTTGAAAAGGAATCTCTCGGATTTTACATTACCGGTCATCCCCTGGATAAATACGATCATGCCATCAAAGAATTAACGACAGGCACAACGGCACGCCTGCGGGAAGGACCGCCCAACGGTGAGGTCAAGGTCGGAGGGGTCGTAACCGCACTCCGACTGAGGAACACAAAGAAAGGAGAGCGCTACGCAAGCTTTAACCTGGAGGACAAAACCGGTTTTATTGAAGTGATTGTTTGGCCGGACATTTACCGCCGCTCCATGGAGGCAATACCCTTGGATGATCCCATCCTGGTGCAGGGAAAACTGGACATTGGAGAGGAGAGGGTACAACTCATAGCCAATGGCGTGACCCGCTTGGCCGAGGTGTACGCTCGGTTCCACGCCACTTCATCAGGACCGCACGGAAAAACCAACACTGATCACCCGGGCAAGAAAGTCCGCGAGGTTCATTT
>JACZXR010000371.1 GCA_022571535.1 Deltaproteobacteria bacterium
CACAGAAAAAAAGCAGGTTATAGCGAGAGAGAATATCACCACGAAGAGCACGAAGGACACAAAGGGAAATCAGATTGAAAAAAACTTCGTGATCTTCGTGTACTTCGTGGTAGACAAGTTTTATAACGTGTTAGTGGAGCCGAGTCTCCCGCTGAGGGCTTCGTCGTGAGCTCAGCCGAACGGGCAGGCCCCCTTGGCATACTCTGAGCCACGCTTTTAGCCGAGGAGCTTGGGAATCCTTGACAAGCCCCTTGCCATATCATATTTGTTTTTACCAGCAATTCCTTACGAAATGAAAAATAAAGAGAGAACGAGGAAATAATGGGCAAACCAAGATCGATCGAGTGGCCGGATAAGGCCAGGATTTGTGTCACCTTCATCGTGCCTTGGGAAGTTTGGCCGGATAATTTCGGGACGCATGAATCCACCCAGCGCACAGCCGGACATCACATTCCCCCACCCAATGCCCCCTTTAAGAAGAGCCTCTCTGCAGTGACCGAGCGAGAGTACGGCGATCGGGCAGGGATCTGGCGGCTGTTAGAACTCTTCCAGCGCTACCAACTGAAGGTAACCTTTCTCATGAACGGTTTAAAGGTGGAGCAGTTTCCGGACATAGTGAAGGAGATCCAGGGGCAGGGTCACGAATTCTCCTCTGAAGGCTATGTGCACGAGTACTCGTTCATGTACACCAAGGACGAAGAGAGAGAGTCGATTCATAAAACTATAAAAGCGTTCGAAGAGGTTTTAGGTGAAAAACCTTATGGCTATCTCTCACCGGGTCATTGCCACACAGATAATACTCTGGATCTAATCTCCAACGCCGGGTATGTCTGGTGGGCCGATCCCCTTAATGACGACGTCCCTTATACGGTCTCGGCCAATGGCCGCAAGCTAGTAGTTATCCCTTACAATATTGCGGGTTGCCACGACTACTCCACCTATGGTACAGCACGAACCCCCAGGGATCTTCTGCAGATTTGGAAGGATCAATTCGATTATCTCTATATGGAGGGGGAGAGGGGTTTTCCCAAGTTCTTTTCGATCAACCTCCATCCGTTCGTATCTGGCGTCCCTTACCGGTCCAAGGTGACAGATGAGTTTCTCCAGTACATCAAAGGATTCCCTAAGGTCTGGTTTGCCCGACGCATTGAGATTGCTAACTGGTGGCTAGAGAAGGGCTATTAGATTATTAGGATACCCCGCGGAAAGCCTCGGGGTATCCTAGTAACCTGATTTCACTTTGTGTCCTTCGTGCTCTTCGTGGTGATATTTCTCTCTTGGTGAAACAGATAAGAGACTGCGGCCGGCTTCACTGGCCTGCTAAACCGTCAGCTCCTGTGACATGTGATAGTATTTGTCTACCACGAAGCACACGAAGATCACGAAGAATTTACAATCAAAATATATCGGCCCCTGCGTTTCAAATCCCGTGGTTGATATTACTTGATTGAAATCGCCGCAGAATATTCGATCTCTATAAGCCGGTAATATTGAAGTGCCTGTCCGACCAAGAATAACCTATAAAAAATCCGGAGTGGACATCTCCGCGGCGGAGGACCTGGTGCGGCGGATTAGGCCCATTGCTCTAAAGACTGCCAGGCCGGGGCTCGTGGCTGGGGTCGGGGGTTTTAGCGGGCTATTTGATCTCAAGGCTCTGAAATACCGCCACCCGGTTCTTGTCTCCTCTACAGATGGCGTGGGGACAAAGCTCAAAATCGCGTTCACGATGGGCGTTCATCATACCGTGGGCATAGATCTGGTGGCCATGGTGGTCAATGATATCTTGACCCAGGGGGCTGAGACCCTCTTTTTTCTAGACTATTTTGCCACGGGAAAGCTCATGCCGAAGACCACCTTGCAAGTGATCCGTGGCATAGCTGACGGTTGCCGGCGTGCTGGGTGCACTCTCATAGGAGGGGAGACTGCGGAGATGCCCTCCTTTTACCGTGACGGGGAATATGACTTGGCTGGGTTTGCGGTCGGGGTCGTGGAGAGAGAGAAAATTCCAAACCCTGCGTCGATCGCTCCTGGGGACCTTCTCATCGGATTGCCTTCCAGCGGTCTCCACAGCAATGGCTTCTCATTAGCCCGCAAGGTCCTTCTCGAGATCAAGGGGCTCAAGCTCAGGGATAGGATTCCCGAGTTGGGACAGACCCTTGGGGAGGAAATGCTGAAGCCCACGAGAATCTACACAAAGGTGATTCGATCCCTGCTGCTGCGCCATTCCATTAGAGGGATAGCGCATATTACAGGAGGAGGCATATCGGGGAACCTGACGAGGATCTTACCACACGGGGTTAACGCGCGACTTCAACGGCGAAGCTGGCCAACGCATCCCATCTTCGACTTGATTCGGAGATCCGGTGGTCTTTCCCAAGCAGAGATGGACCGCACCTTTAATAATGGTCTGGGAATGATTCTGGTTGTTCGTAAAAGGGAGCTCGGCAGCATCGAGCGGTCTCTAAAGAGGATGGGTGAAAATTACTCTGTGATCGGGGAGATCAGGAGAGGAGTTAGAGGAGTTACTTTTATCTCCTAAACTCACAGATGGTGCAAAAGGTCCATTTAGGAGTGCTCATCTCTGGTGGCGGCACGAATCTCCAGGCTATCATTGATGCTATAGAACAGAAGCGACTCGATGCAACCATACGGGTAGTCGTCAGTAACAGGGGGGACGCCAACGGCCTTGTTCGGGCCAAAAATCACGGGATCCCGACTGAGGTGGTGGATCACCGAAAGTCCCCCACCCGTGAGGCCTTCGATCAGGTCCTGATCGATATCCTCAATGCCAGACAGGTGGAATTAGTCATCCTGGCGGGATTCATGCGTCTTCTATCCCCTCTCTTTGTAAGGGCTTTTCCGAACCGGATCATGAACATCCACCCTGCCCTGCTCCCGGCCTTTCCCGGTCTTCATGTTCAGAGAAAGACAGTGGAGTATGGGGTTCGTTTTTCGGGTTGTACGGTCCACCTGGTGAACGAGGAGTGCGATCAGGGCCCCGTCATCATTCAGGCCGTCGTACCAGTTTTCCCTGACGATACGGAAAAGTCGCTCAGCGCCCGAATCCTGAACGAAGAACACCGTATCTATCCCCGGGCCATCCAGCTCTACGGTGAAGGTAGGCTTCACGTCATGGGTCGAAAGGTTGTGGTGGATGGCATGGGGAAGGAAGAGGGCCAGGTGCTGATTTGGCCCCCGCTAAAGGGATGAAGAGGCTTCGGGAAGCGCGGATAATGACAAAGTCGGAAGAAGCGTTCCAATTTGCTTCCAGCACGGTAGGAAGAGACGTTGGTCGGGTATTTTCCCTTGCCGGAGGCCTTCAGACATCACCCCTGGGATAGACGATCAGATTAAATAACGGATAAATATCGTTGCCAGGCCCAAAAAGGAGAGAAATCCAAAGACATCCGTGAACGTGGTGACAAGAACACCAGAACCCAGGGCCGGGTCCAAATGCACCTGCTTCAGTGCCAACGGGATCAGGGTCCCGGCCAGGGCTCCCACCAGGTGGGAGCGGGCCGCGACCTCTTCGATGCCTTT
>JACZXR010000372.1 GCA_022571535.1 Deltaproteobacteria bacterium
CTATTAATCAGGTCATTAGTATCTTGACGACTAACATCTTACTGAAAGCTGTCATCCGTTGGGCCAAGCCCTTCTGAGCGCGGTCAATAGGCCTGCTCCTTGGTGGCCACCTGGTCCTCGTTACGCTCGGAATTTCAAATCCCAGATTTACAATTTGAAATCTGAAATTTGCAATCCCGAAGGGGATGTGCCCGCGCTATTTAGAACTGGCCCTTCGGTCGCCTGATGGGGACTTACTAAGGAACTCCTTAGTAAGTGCCGGCCCATGGAGGCTGAGTATGAGTACTCGCTAGATGGACTTTAAAAACCAACTTTTTTTCATGGACAAACAGATTTAAACCCAGCGCGAGGTGATGGCGCAGAAGACGGAGGAATGAGCATGGCAGTATTCCGTGTGATCGATGCAGATTCTCATGTGGAGGAACCCCTGGAGGCTTGGGGCCATCTTGATCCGAAATACGAGTCACGCCGGCCTTTTCCCATCACCGGGGAGAACCGGCCGTTCCTCCACAACATGAACTCGTTCTGGTACATCGACGGATGCGTCTATCCGAAGGTGACCGGTCAGGGAGTGACCATCTACGCCACGCCCGTAACCATGGCCCGGGCGAAGCTGAAACCCTTTTCGCTAGAGAGCCAGACGCTGTCCGACCCGGGAGCGCGGCTGAAGGACATGGACGTGGGTGGGGTGGACGTGCAGGTCATCTTTCCCACAGTCTTCCTGGAGCCGCTGTCCGAGGATCCCCGTTTTGAGACCGCCCTCATGCGTAGCTACAACACCTGGATGGCCGGTGTGTGCAAGCAGAAGTCGGATCGCCTGAAGTGGGCTGGGGTCTTGCCGATGCGGTGCGTGCCTGAGGCTGTCGAGGAGGTCCGCCGGTGCAAAGAGCTTGGCGCCGTGGCCACGGCGGTTTACGGGACCGTTGGAGAGACGCTGCTTAGCCACGAGGAGTTTGATCCGGTCTGGGCTGAGGCCGAGCGGCTCCAGATCCCCGTCTGCGTGCATACCGGCTGGTGCCATCCCGGTCTGAAGCGCCCCTTTACGGATAGCTACGGCGCCCACGTCCTCGGTTTTACGCTGCCGGTCCTAATGGGCTTCTATGCCTTCTTGGGGGGCGGGATCCTCGACCGGTTCCCGCAGATCAAGGTGGCCTTCCTTGAGGCTGGAGTCGATTGGGTCCCGTATCTCATCGAGCGGATGGACCATTACTTTAACTCGGAGACGGCGAACAATCGGCCGCTCCCCAAGCGCCGTGCGAGTGAGTACGTCCGCGACTGTCAGGTCTACTTCACGTGTGAGGCAGAGGAAAAGCTCCTGCCCCAGGTAATGGAGTTTGTGGGGGAGGACCGAATAATGATTTCGGCGGACATGCCCCATGGTGAGGCACGCGAGGGATCCGTGGAGGAGATTCGGGAGAGGACCGACCTGAGCCAGGCGGTGAAGCAGCGGATCCTCGGCGACAATGCCGCCAGGTTTTATAGTATATAGGATAGAGGATTTGTTATGGAATCGGAGGGAAGACTATGGCGTTTAGAATCAGAAGGGTAGGACACCTTGTATTGAGGGTCAAAGACATCGAACGCTCCAAACGTTTCTTTCAGGAGATCTTGGGTTTCCCTGTCGTGGCAGAAAACGATCGCGGGATGTTCTTTTTTAGCACCGATGTTAAAGATAACCATCATATGCTCGCCATAGTTCAAGCGAAGGAAGGTGCAGCGATGCCCACCTCCGATCATGTGGGAATGCAGCACGTTTCCTTTGAGTTGGGCAATTTCGCCGAGCTTCAAGAGGCCTATCGGCTTTTTAAAGAGAAGGGCGTGAATATCCACTACACCACCTTTCACGGTGTCGCAAAAAGTGTCTACTTTTTTGATCCTGACGGAAACCTGCTTGAGGTCTATTGCAACGTCCCCCCGGAGGAATATCGAAAGTCAGTGTCGAATGCCTATTCTAGACATGGCGCTATCGAGGATGAATTGGAGGGGAAGATTCCTCAGAAACCGGGTACGGTTGCTCCTTGAGGAATTCCTGAACGGGTTCTCTCGCTGTCCGGGACAATCTCCCATAGATTTTCTAGTAGGATCATACATCCGAGGGTCCTCTGACCAGCAAGTTTTCGGTACCTGACTAATATAAGACATCCGATTCTGATCGGTCTCACCGAGAAAAAGCAGGTTATAGCTAGAGAGAATATCACCACGAAGAGCACGAAGGACACGAAGTGGAACTTCATTGGGAAATTCTTCGTGATCTTCGTGTACTTCGTGGTAGACAAGCTCTAAAACGTGTTACTGAAGCCAAGTCTCCCTTTTTCGGAGCAGACCTGTTGCGAAAGGTGAACAGAACGGCCTTGATAAGGTGATAACTTTTGAGGGGATTATTTTTTATTAGATGGGGTGGTGTTTGAAATTGGAGATTATCCACAGGCTAAGAGTTGCGGAGGTAGTCTGGAAGTATGGTTTGATCGTCGGTGTGTGCCTCCTCTAATTGCAGGTGAGTAAGGCCTGTTACCCCATGCAAATTCGTCCCCTCAAGGTGGGCGCCACTGAGGTTCGCCCCCTCAAGGTGGGCTCGATCGAGTCGCGCCTGCTCAAGGTGGGCTTCAGTGAGGATCGTCTCCTCAAGGTGGGCTCCGGAAAGGTTTGCGTTCCGTAGATCCGTTCGATGCAGATCAAGCCTTTGGTCATTAGAGTTCTCGTATGTTCGCATGCGGCGTCCTAGAACGGTCAGAATCGCTTGGATTTCAGTGGCAAGTTTGGGAGGTTGCTCTTGCTCCTCCTGTGAAGGGTTTTTCTTCCAGGGTGATTTTTCTCTAACGTAGGCGGTAAGAACTTCCATGATAGTCCAATGGTCTTTTGGTGAATCCTTGGCAATGCGCTCAAGGGCGTAGATCCCGCCGAGACGGACTTCGAGATTTTCCCTATCCCCCAACAGTTGAATCGCTCTGGTAAAGCGTTCAGTTATCTGGCCTTCTTGTGTGACGGCCACAGTCCGTTCTAATGCTGTAACGCGACGCCACGCTAAATAGCCACCTAACAAAACGAAAGCTCCTCCCATTATTTGGGCTAGAGTTTTACGGAGGTCATTTTCTAGTTGTATGCGTCTCCCGGCCACAAGATTCTCGCCTTCCAGTTGCCATTTGGGAACCTTCCACAATACAAAAACCATAGCACCAATTAACAAGAGGCCCATCAGGAGTTGCCAGGTGAACCGAGGCTTATAAAACCACGCGCGATAGAGCCGTGATTTTCCCCGCAGGTCTGCCCAGAGGCTTAATAAGGTTGGCCACCACGTAACCAGGGACTTCCAAAACCGCTCCCAACTGGGTTGTAGTTTCTTCTTTAGGTCCATGAACAGGCTCAGCAGGGTTGGCCACCAGGTGACACGCGACTTCCAAAATGGGTCCCAGATAGCTTGTAGTTTTTGTTTCAGTTCCATTTAGTAGTTGCTGATGATGAGTTCGGAGCGCGCAGCACTGCGGCCTTTGTGGCGGGGGTTCATGGAGCTGTATTTGGTTGGGACCGCCGGGATACGGAAGCC
>JACZXR010000373.1 GCA_022571535.1 Deltaproteobacteria bacterium
GAAGGGGCGCCAAGACCGCAAAGAAAAATATTTTCCTATTTCTCCGAACTTGGCGTCCTTTGCGCCTTTGCGAGAATCATCGTTTATCCGATTCCCTAAACCCAAATTCAACGGAAAATTTCAAATATGTTTGGTTAGTTCTTCTTGCTCGGCCAAACCCGCCCGGCCTTCGATACGTAGGGCAAAGAGGGGTTGGAAAAATAGGCAGGTAAGGTATCCTTACTTCAAGGAGGTAAGGAATTGCTGGCTAAAAAGACCGTCAAGAATCAGATTACCCTTCCTAAGTCCATTGTGGAGAAGATTCCAGATACGGACTATTTTGAAGTAAGTCTCCGTGGAGAGGAGATCGTTTTAAAGCCCGTACGCATTGAAGGTTCTGGTGCCAGGCTTAATCGGGTGCGCGCCAAGATTAAAGCCCTTGGGCTAACGGAGAAGGATATCAACGATGCGATCCGTTGGGCCAGGGACCGTTAGTGCGGGTCGTCCTCGACTCCAATGTTCTGACATCCGCCCTCCTTTTCAGTGGCATTACATCCAAGCTGGTTCCTCTCTGGCAGAGGGAGACGATCACGGTTCTTCTCTCGCGCGAAATTTTGGAGGAGTATCTGCAAGTTCTAGCGTATCCGAAATTCCAACTTTCCGAAGGAGAGATCAAAGGGCTGATTGAAGAAGAGCTACTCCCCTTTGTTCAGATAATTAAACCCGGAATGCGAGTACATGTCATCAAGCAGGTCCCGTCCGATAATAAGTTTCTGGAGTGCGCCGTAGCCGGGAGGGCGGGTTCGGTCATTTCAGGAGATAAAGTGCTTTTGGCCATCCGGCATTATCGTCAAGTACGTATCCAAACACCATCCCAGTTCCTCAAAGCTTTTTACCGGCAAAAATCCCGGTAAGGGTTTTTAGTTACTGCCCCAGAATTGTAATTGGCATAAGAATTAAATGCCTGTAGGTAACTTGCTACGCCAGAAAAATGTCTTCCATAGATTCAAGTCCATCAATCTTTTTCGCAACATATTACCCAAGCTCTCCGCTATAGTCCGTATTTCCGGGGACAGTATACATCATTTCCTCTTCTTTCCTTTGGACAGGGTGCACCTATTGGACCATGGCCTTGGAACAAAAATCTTTCCGATTGAATCTCTGTATACTGTCCCCAGTATTCGAGCCCATTGGATTTTATCATTTTTCAAAAGTGGACTTTTTGCATTCGCTCCGCATCTCGGATTGGAAGCGGCCGAGACGGTAGGTTTTCCAATCAATAAATTTCATGAATTGCGCCGAGGTCAGATGAGCTTCCCGGATTGCGCCACATCTCATCCGCAAGGAGGCCAAGGTAGTGTGTTATACAGCCTTTGCTAACCGCTCTTCGTTCTGGATGGTTACCTTAGAGTTGGGATTCTCTTTAGGAACCGGGAGGCCTTGTTCCTTTAATAAAGCCACGTGTTCCTCGATCCCCCACTTGGCCTTGTAGAGACAATCCTCGATAGAGTGGCCGATTCCGGTAAACCCTGCCAAATCGGGAGAGTAGAAAGCAAAAAAGGTTGGATCGTCAGTCGCTTCGATAACCATTGAGTATTTGAGATCAATCATGGTTTCACTCCCTATTTCAGGCCGGCAGCCTTAAGAATAGCGTTGCAGGTTCCCATCGGTATTTTTTTCGAACCATGATTATCGACTCGGATGAGCCTGTCCACACCTGGCATCCATAGTAGCGGATTGAGCCTTTCTCTTTGATGATCCTAAATCCATTCGGTTCCAGGAGCCTCACGAGTTCGCTAAATTTCATGAATCTCCAAAAGCGGACTTTTTGTATTCGCTCCGCATCTCGGATTGGAGGCGGCCGAGGCGGTAGGTCTTCCAATCAATGAATTTCGCGCATTGTGCCAACGTCGGATGGACATCATTAATCTTGCGCCACATCTCCTGAGCGATAAACCTGTAGTCCGGATGGCCTTGGGGCGTGGTGCGAAGCTCGCCGATATGGACCGCCTCGCGCAGGTTCATCTTCATGGTCCACCTTATCTTGTATGCGAAAGGGACCACATACTGGGCTTCCTGGGGAAGGTCTCGATGGATTTTTTCATATAGTTGAGAGGCCTTCTCCATGCAGCGATCGAAGTCTGATCTGAAACCGGCCTCTTTGATCTCCACAGGGGTGTCGAATCCGTGGACCGTGGTAAAGTCCTGCCTATCCTGAGTAAGAATCCGGTGGCGCTGAAGGTCCCTATAGGCTCCCAGGTTTCCGAGAATGTCGAAGGTGTAATAAACCTGCTCCAGGGCGCGGCCGGGTTTGTCCCTTCTGTGGCGGCGTCTTTTAAGGTACTCGTCCAGGATCGTGCTCCGCTGATCCTGGGGCATGCGGGAAACCAACTCTCGCAATTGATGAATGGGGTGTCTGGAATGGGGGTAAAGAATAGCCGCGATGATTTTTTCTTCGCCCCCTGCGTCATAGTCAATCAACGTCACAGGTTCAGCGGATCTCACGGGCGACTCCGCCATAACTTGTGCTGTGAGAGCCCGCGCTGCGCTATAGGTTTGGGCTATGTACTCGCTCGACTGCGCCCGCTTGACAAAGGAGGGAATAAGCTCGTTGAGTTCACGATGCATCGCAACGGCCAGTTCTTTGGCCTCGGTCAACTCATGGGAATAGAGTTTCGTGAGCAGGTACTCAAATGCCTGACCGTCACCGAAGAAACCCGCATTGGTAAGCGTTGCTGCGGGCAGATAGGAACGCAGCACATCGCAAGTATGGCTCCTGACCGTCGAGCGATAGGCCGTCTCGGCCCACCTCTTGAGCCTCTCGTCCTGCTGGGCTTCCTGATAGCTCAATTGCCCTCCGGTTTGGGGATGCCTCAACTGGATCTCTTCAATGGGAAGAGAGTTCTTTACGAATTCGTTCATGGGCTCGATCTGGCGGGAATAGGTTTCAAAGAGAAGGTTCATCACCTCCAGATAAGCCGCACGGTGTTGCGAAGCCATGATCTCGGGTTCTTGGAAGAACAGGTAGTCGCCCTTTTCGTCCTTTTGATCGAAGCGGACGTATCGGGTCGATTTCTCAAGGGGAGCGATGCCGATCCGGGCATCTTCTAGAATTTTCACCGCCACATTAGAGATGCCTTCACAGGCAATGTGGGCCCCACCAAGCTGAGCTACTGAATCATCACCGTAGCCGACCAGCACCCTGTCATAAAACGCCCTTGCTTTCTTAACTGCGGAGCTCTGTTCACTGGCAGGTCCCTGTCCACCGAGCAGGTCTTTCAGGGCGAGCTCTGGATCGCCCAGAAACTCACCTAAAAAAATGCGCCTCAGGCTTTTGGACGAGCGGCTGTAACGGGAGAAGAGGGCCCCGGCAACTTCCTGGGGGAGCTTGAGCCCGAAGACCGGTTCGCTCAGGTTGGTAAAAAAAGGGGCAAGGCTTTTTTTCTCGGATTCTGTAAACTTTTCGCTCATGGGATTAGATAAACTTTCATGGTCCTAATCGGTCATTTTATTTGCTTCACAGGTAATAACAAGGGAAAAAATTTGATGGTAGGCGTTAAAA
>JACZXR010000374.1 GCA_022571535.1 Deltaproteobacteria bacterium
GAAGTCGTCCATTCCCAGACCTGGCCGGCCATGTCGAGTACCCCGTATGGGCTTGCCCCCTTGGGGAACCGGCCGACGGGGACGGTTTCTCCACGGTAGCCGCCAAAGAACGCCAGATCCGATCGGGGAGTTTCATTTCCCCAGGGGTAGAGCCGACCGTCCGTTCCACGCGCGGCCTTTTCCCATTCCGCCTCGCTTGGAAGGCGCTTTCCGCGCCACTTGCAGTAAGCGACTGCACCGTACCAACTCAACTCTCCGGCCGGGTAGTTTTCAAACCCCTTGTCGGGAAGCCAGACACCGTTTCGCTGATGGATGAGGGTATCGGGATCGTAGACATCCAAGTACATCTCACCGTTGGGGCCAGACGGGCCCTTCACCTGGATGAACTTGGCGTAATCGGCTGCGGTCACGAGTGTCTTGTCGATACGGAAGGAGGGTAAGGAGACCCGGTGTGCCGGACTTTCATCTGTGGGACCGCCGTCGCGCCCCATGATAAAGGGACCAGCAGGTATGAGGGCCATCCCGGAAAATTTTCCAGTACCCGTGGAAGGCTCTGACTTCACCTCAGGAGAAAGGGCCAGGCACCCTGCCCACGCAGCAAGTACAATGGTAGCGAAAACACCTTTTTTTGATTGGATGCAGAGCTTCATTTTCAGAAAATTTTGAGAATAAACACTCAGATCAAAGGTCCTCCCTGGGCCATTCTTGTCTGCCAAGACAGCAGTGATACCATTAGCCGCTCCTTTTAAAGTCGCTATTCCAGAGCTCCCATAGGCGAGCCATCGCACTCACCGGAAGGCCTGCTGCTCCGGAGCAGGAGACGGCTTGATCGACCTGCTCCGTGTCCGAGAACCCTACCAGGACCGTGGAGACCTCGGGTTTCATCAGCGCAAATCGGACGGCTGCCTCAGAAAGAGTCTTAATCTCCCCATCAACCAGCCACATTAGCCTGCGCGCTCTTTCCACATCCAGGGGATAATCAGATCCAGGCGAGAGAGTTTGCGGACTGCTTTCACCCACTTCAGCGGAAGTCCTAAGGGCCCCCCGAGCGAGCACCCGAATCGCGAGCACTCCCATCCCCTGTGCTGCGGCGCTGTCTATGAGCTGTCCGTAATCCACTGCACTGAAGCCACCCGGCACAGGATGACCGGCACTGGGATTAAGCAGATTGAAATAGGCCTGGAATGTATGGAACTCGCCGCTTTCAATAAGCGCACGAAGGGCCTGCGGCTCCCCCAAGCCGGTAAAGCCAAAATAGCGCACCTTACCCTCATCTCTCAGGGCCTTGAATCCTTCCAGTACACCCCCAGGTCCAAGGACGTCATCAGGAGTCAAGGAGAAAGTAATCCACTCCCTCTTGAGTGCCACCGGGTTGTGGAGCTGAATGAGATCCACCGAAGTTCTTCGGAGAAGTTTGAGACTCTCCTCTACAGAGGCGATCGTGGCTTCTCTCAGGTGCGGAAGGGCCTCAGGTCCAAACCGGGCCTTGGTAGCCAGCGTTACCTTCGCACCCGTTTCCTCCAGAACTCTTCCAAGGTTGGTCTCAGACTTCCGATTGCCATAGGCCGAAGCCGTGTCGAAGAAGTTGATCCCAAGCTCCAGGGCTCGTCTCACAGCTCGAAGCTGCTCTTCATGGAGATCACGAGTAAAAAGACCACCGGCGCTGCCACAACCGAATCCGATCTCCGAAATCGAAAGCCCCGTTTTTCCAAGCTTTCTATACCGCAAACTAACAAACCTCCTCAGGAAACGAGCCCGAAATAGTGAACCCCGATCCGACAAAAATAATCAAGCCTTATGCCATCCTGAGCTGATGTTGCAAGAGTTGCTGATTCATGGTGCAAACAATTCGCCGCGATCCGATGCCCTTCAGGGGAAATTCCTTGGGCTGATTAATGTCAGATCGGGGTGAACTACACCGCCTGTTTTAGCTTTTCTCCCTTGAAGTGACTTTTAACCTCATCGAGGTGCATGACATCCGCATACTTGTGGTGCATGTCAAACAGATTGATTTTGTGGGATATCAAACTTCGATCAAAGCAACACTCCTCGACAACCACAACGTGGAACCCGTTGGAATAGGCATCGACCACACTGGCACGGACACAGCCGCTCGTGCTCTCGCCGCAAACGATCAACGACCCGATTCCCATACGGGTTAAATGGGCAACCAACGGGGTGCCATAAAATCCGCTGGCACGTTCCTTGTAGATAATCAGGTCACCCAATTCAGGCTTGAAATCTTTATAGATCTCAAAGTCATCCTGCTTAATATCATGGACCTGCCGATTGGTTGCGTGAACAGTCCCCGGTTTGACCTCTTTACGGGCCTCGGTTGTTGTATAGATCACCGGTATCCCTTTGGAGCGCACCAGGGCAAAAAGTTCCTTCGTGGGCTCAATAGCGTTGTAGGCATGAACACCACAGGCGCTCTTGAATTCTTTGACCACTTCATGGACCGGTTTGGGTCCACCCCGGTAGACTATATTGTAGAGGTCGATGGCCAACAGGGCAGACCTCTCGCCGACATAGGTTGTTCTCAGGTAAGGCGTGTAAATATCCAATATCTCCTGACTCACCACATCCTTCCAACAGTGATCTTCAAAATGATCCGTCATGGAAATTCTCCTTTCGAGTTTAATAGGAGCACCCTTCTCAATAACCCTGCCTAAGTCAGACTGTCAACCCCGATCCAGCTCTCGGTCAAAAACAAATATCACCACGAAGAGCACGAAGGACACAAAATGAAATTAGATTGTGATACTCTTCGTGATCTTCGTGTGCTTCGTGGTAGGCAAAAACTATAAGTCGAGCTCGTCGAGCCAAGTCTTGAGGGCGCGGAAATAGCGTTTCTTCACGGCAAGGGGGACGGCCGCATTTGCAGGGCTGGTCGAGGGAAGGACAAAGATCGGCGCGCTCACGAAGCTAACCTCCTGCGGGCCGATACTGCGGCAAGATCCCTTGCCGAAATAGCCCTCAAAGGCGGTTTTGCTGTTGAAGCAGACGGCTCGGGGCTTGAATTGTCTCACCAGTCGGGTAAGACGCTGCCGACCAGCCACGAACTCGGCCGTCTTCAGGTCCCCCGCCCCGCGCGACGGCCGCTTGACCATGTCGGTCAGGCCATACCCGAGGGCAGGCATCCGCGCATCCTCTTCTGGCCCTAGAAGATCGCTTGTCAATCCGGCCTCGTGAAGGAGTCGCCAAAATGAATTACGAGGGTTGGCATAGTAGTGCCCGGACGACGACGATACAAATCCCGGATTAATCCCCACGAACAGACGCTTGAGTCCCGTCGCCAGGTAGTCCGGCAGAGGCCGGTGAGCATGAGGGTGCTTGCTCATCCTGTAGCTATTCGACCGCGGTACCTTAGACGAAGCCATCCGTGACTTTCTAACGAAGAATTATTTAATGTAAACCCCGTACCACGGACTTACGTCCGTGGCTTTGGGACGCTGCCCTTACAGGGAGTTCGGAACATTCATCCCCGCGCTTACGCACGGGGCGTTCTGTGGTACGGGGTAAACCCCGCC
>JACZXR010000375.1 GCA_022571535.1 Deltaproteobacteria bacterium
TAGTGACCCGGCTTTAGCTAAGATTTGAGGCTTATGCCAGAGAAGAGCAAAGCCCGCATGGTAGATGGAGAGAAGGAACGACCAAAACCCGACAAGTTTCCCGACTTTAGGTATCGGGCCGGAGCGGGCCTTACAATAACGGGGAACTAACAGAGGGGAAAAGCAAAATGCCAGAGAAAATCTTCGAGTCACTCTTCTCATTGGGCTGTGTGTTTGCCTTTTTTTCCGCTACGGGATGGTTGAGGACTTGATCCGGCATTAAGCTGGGCAGGACTCAATTAAAGCGTCGATTAATTGCGTCCTGAGGTAAAATTAAGGTCCACTTTGCTGTTGACCAAGCCGGGACTCGAAAAAAGGGAGTCATAGGTAACACCTAAAAGGGGACCATATTAACCTTCGGGGAAAGACCAATAGGAGGTACGCTACGACCTCCGCTAGGGCTGCCCACATTGCAGAGAGCGACATTAGCGTCGCATGGGTTGGATAGGACTCGATTCATAAAACAGGGATTGGCCGGGCTGACTGAACATGGGTTGGTTGTTGAGGAAGGGCCAACCGAAGTGGCTTCCTTTCCCATGAAAAATTCACTAGCCACGAGGAGACTTAGACTCAGAAGGGTTATCGCCAAAAGCCAGGCGAAAAAGGGAAATACAGCACCGCGGAACCAACCAGCTACTATCTTTAACCGGGTTTTATCCTTCTCTTTCACGACTTTACTTCCCTCTTAAGACGCGATCTGCCTGGCATGGATCGCAAGCCCTTAAAAAGACAGTGCTATATCTCTCAACAATGACTGCATAAGGCTTGGGCTACTGGGGCAGCCGCAGTAGGACTTCCCCTGCTTTCTGCTTGGCCGGCCCTAGATATTGCGTGTTGCTATTAGCCCATCCATTTCCGGCATCAGGATGTCTATGAGGATCAGGTGTGGATTTTCTTTGATGGCTTTCGTCACACCTTGTTTACCGTTTTTGGCCGAGATGACGGAAAATCCCGCCGTCTCCAGGTGCTGGGAGAGAACATCCAACATATAGGGGTTATCTCCTATAACGAGGGCTTTTTTCATGGTCCCCTCAAAGCAGATCCGTCATCAATGGATGTCGGACTAGTGGGTGTTTCGGACCTGTGAATTTTGAGAGGACCACAGGACAATGTGTAGCAGCCGGAAGTAATTCCTGTAACTCGTAAATATACTAGTTTTTGGGAAAAAATTTACTAGGTTTTAGGATGGGCATTCCGGCGGTATTGTGAATTACGCGAGGATTGAAAAAAATCAGTCCTGGCTTACTTAATTTGATTTTTAACAAGCCTCTAACAGGCCAAAATGGTACCAGGACTCAATTCAATAGCTCTTTAATTGAGTCCTGGAGGTCTAAAACTGAGCAAACCCAGGCCCAGAGCGGATTCCAGCCTAATTAGAATTGACCAAATCGTGAATCTGGGTAGGACTCAATTAAAGCGTCGATTAATTGCGTTTGGGGGTGAACGACCCCAGAAACACCAATAATTCCACACAGATAGCCATTATCCTTCTTGTATGTTAATCCCGATAAAAGAATGGCCAAAGTTTTACACGGCAACTGTTGACTCCCCTTTCGAGTTTTACTAGCGTTCTGCTGAAAAGACAGACAGCTTGGCCTGGGCTAGTTGATCCGGCGACTGGGCTTCTATTTTGTGAAATCCACTTCCAAAAAAGGCTCTCGAAAGTCGAGCCGAAAGAGCCGATCTCGACCTCTTCAGAAACGGCGTGCTGCTCCTAAACAGCCTTCCGGGTTAGCACGCCAGGTCGAGACGCTAAGGCAGGAACTCCGTGAAGCCCAAGAGCAGCAGACTGCGACCGGCGAGATTTTGCAGGTAATTGCTAGCTCACCAACCGATGTCCAGCCCGTGCTTGACACCATCGCTGAGAGTGCCGCTCGGCTGTGTGAGGCAGACGATGCTATTGTCCGCCGCCTTGATGGTAACGTGATTCGGCTGGTTGCCCATTATGGGTCAATCCCGCCGGGTGGAAATGAGGAGCCAACTGTCAGCCGAGGCATACCTACCGGTCGAGCCATAATCGACAGGCAAACAATTCATATCCCCGATATGGCGGCGGAGTTGGAAAACGAGTTTCCCGAGAGCAAGTCCCATCAAAAGCGTAGTGGCGTACGTACCTTCCTTATTACGCCGCTGCTCAGAGAGGGAACTCCAATTGGGGTAATTAGCATTAGGCGACTAGAGGTCCGTCCTTTCACAGAAAAACAGATCGCTCTCCTCAAGACCTTCGCCGACCAGGCCGTTATCGCAATTGAGAACGTCCGGCTGTTTCAAGAGCTTACTGAAGCACTGGAGCAGCAGACCGCTACAAGTGAGATTCTAGGAGTTATCGCCAGTTCGCCCACAGAGCTGCAGCCTGTGCTTGATGCCATCGCACAGAGCGCGGCTCAGGTGTGCGGGTCCGACGACGCGACCCTTCGCCTTATCGAGGGCGACACGTTGTCCCTGGTGGCGCACTACGGGACGATTCGCACTGGAGAGGCGCGGGTGCCCGTGGCGTGGCGCACGCCCGGCAGGGAGGCCCTACTCCAGCGGAGGACGGTCCACATTCCGGACGTGCAGGCGGAGCCAGAGAGGTTTCGGGACACCAGAGCAGTGGCCTCCCAGTCGTCCGGCCCGCGAACCTACCTTGTGACGCCCTTGCTGCGGGAAGATGCCCCCATTGGTTTGATCGCCATCCGCCGGATGGAGGTGAAGCCTTTTACTGACAAGCAGATCGCGAAGCTAGAGACCTTCGCGGACCAGGCGGTGATCGCCATCGAGAACGTCCGTTTGTTCCAGGAATTGCAGGAACGCACCGGCGAGCTAGCGCGTTCGGTGGAGGAGCTGAAAGCCCTCGGGGAGGTAGGCCAGGCGGTAAGCTCCACCCTTGATATGGAAACGGTGCTGAGCACGATTGTTGGCCGCGCTGTCCAACTCTCTGGAACTTACGCGGGGATCATCTACGAGTACGAAGAGGCCACGCAAGAGTTTCACCTGCGGGCCAGCTATCGGATGGAACGAGATCTTGTCGAGGCCTATCGGGCAACCCCAATCCGTCTCGGCCAGGGGGCTACCGGAGGCGCCGCCGCAGCGAAGGCGCCAGTTCAGGTTGTTGACCTCCTCAATGAGCGGGAGCACACTGCCACACGGATACGCCCCATGTTGGCTCGGCTGGGATATAAATCTCTGCTTGCGGTGCCGCTCCTCCTGGAGCAGCGGATAATGGGTACCTTGACAGTTTACCGTCGTCAACTAGGCAGCTTTGCCCCGGAGGTCATAAACTTGCTCCAGACCTTCGCGACCCAGTCAGCCTTGGCTATCCAGAACGCCAGGCTTTTCCGTGAGATCGAGGACAAGAGACGTCAGCTTGAGGTTGCCAGCAAGCACAAGTCTGAGTTTCTCGCCAACATGTCTCATGAGCTACGTACGCCACTTAACGCAATCATCGGTTTCTCCGAGGTTCTGTTGGAGCACATGTTCGGCGAGCTGAACGAAAAGCAGGACGAGT
>JACZXR010000376.1 GCA_022571535.1 Deltaproteobacteria bacterium
ACGGATCAAACAACAGGGGTTGATACGGGCACGCGAGAAAAATTCCGTCGCACCAACACGGTTCCCTTACTGATGACTCACTGCCCTAGCCGTTGACTCACTAAGGAGCCTGATCCTGTCGGAACTCGTGACTGTAATGTTGAAGTTATAGGCAGGGGACTGGAACTGACTGATAGCAAAGGCTTGGCCTTCGGGGCGAGTTGCATGGATGCAGTTTTCTGGGACTACGATAAAGTAGTTCCTGACGTGAAAGCCGATCACGGCATGGTAAACACAGTTGTTGGAGCCGATCCCTGTGACCACGATAGTGTCACGGCAAGGGAGGAGATCCAACCTGCCGAGGACCTCTTCCAAGGAGGTCTGATAAAAGCAATCATGGGAAAATTTCTGCACAACTATCTCACTTGAAAGCGGCTTTAGCTCTTCGACAAATTCGACCCCCGGCGTGTTTTCTAGAAGCTCGTATTTCCTTCCAAAGACTGTGAACTCGGGATGGGTCTTTGAGCGAACAGACTGGATATGGATAATTTTCCCGTTTGCCTCTCGGAATCTATTGAGAAGAGAACGGATGGTTTGGATGACGGGTTTAACCCCAGGTCCATGTCTCCTGCAGCCGTCGGCCTGCATATCCACGATGAGTAGAGCAGATAATTCCGGAGATACTTCGACTAGTGTGCCTTTGTTCATGGGGTACCCCTTTGCGTTGAAACCGAGAAGCAAGACACGCAGGTTATGATTTATTCTTGCTGACGAATATCAGCGGAAATCCTATATGTCAATCATAGGCAAAAGTTCGCGAGTGCCCTTTGAAAACAGGGAGAATAGACGTTATGCTGGCATCTCTCTAAAGAGTGTCGATAAACAGATGGGACGCCTGGGTCCCAGAGGAAGAAAAGAATGATGGAAAAAACAATTCGGATTACCAGCGAGGGAACGCTCTGGACTCTCCCTTGGGACGTTGGAATTACAAAGGGTTTTTTCCGTGACGAAGGAATTCAGATAGAGGTCATCAAACCCGATTCTGAGTTAAAGCCGGCGCCTGTGTTCGAGCGCCCCATCGCGCGTGATTACGAAGCCGGTGACTTAGAGGCCTTCAACAAGTGCGAGTGGGGCGTCATCAAACGTGCTGCAGACGGACAGCGGGACGGGTGGATCCTCGGGAAGCGAGAGAGCGTCGCTACCATGGCCATACTCGTCCGGGGAGACTCCTCTTATCACCGGTTGGACGACCTCTCTGGAGTTCCGATTTCTGTCCAAGACCAGACCGGGTCCCATTACATGACCTTCAAAATGCTCGAAGGACACCTTCCAGCCGATCGTATCGTCACCAGAAACGAGGGCGGCCCGGCCATCCGAACGCGCTCTCTCCTGAGGGGGCAGGACCCGGCCGTCACGCTCATGGAGCCCTTCATCAGTCTCGCTGAGAGTCGAGGATGCCGCGTCCTTGGAGAGTCCAAATACTGGGGCCTTTTGTATGTCGACAAGGCGGACTCCGATGCGTCCACGGATGGTATTTTTCGTGCCCTTCGCAGGGCGGTGGACGAAATAAACCGGGATCTCAAGAAGCACGCCGCCCTCCTCCTTCGGGATATCCCCGAAGATCTCATTGAAGACTTCGAGATCCAGGACCTAAACCTGAAGCGGCTCGATTACGTTTATCCGGAGCCCTACACGGAGGAAGAGTTCAACCGTGCAGCAGGTTGGATGACGAAATATGGTCTCAAGCCGGAGCGGGCTCCTGTTTACTCTGACCTGGTCAAGGTCTAACGAGCGGTTCTCCTTGCCCCCAATATATTTCCCGTGCGGAATACATAAGTGATGACTGAAGGGGTCCTCCGAAGCGCCTGCTGGGAATGCTCGGTGAAGTACGGGTCATTGATTTCCGTGCGGGATGGGCGTGTGGTCAAGATCTGGGGGAATCCCGAGCACACTCATTCCGAGGGCGCCTACTGTGTTAAGGGGGTGAACGCACCGCTTGCCGCCCTCGATCACCCCGACCGTCCTCTCTCTCCGCTTCGGCGGGTTAAGCCCAAAGAAACCGAGAACACTGCACCAGTTGCGGCTGGTAGAGAAAACTACTCTCGCCTCCGTTTCCCCATCTCACCATGACCTTGAAGTTCAAGCTCTCGGTGGGAGCGGTCCTGCTGTCTCATCATTTGTCCGACCAAAGGCGAGCACACTGATGCGGGCGGAGTTTCTCGCAATCCTGTCATCCATAGGATGGGCGGCGGATTCCATCCTGATCCGAAGAGGATCACAGTCCTCCAATATCTTTGGGGCCGCATTTTTGAGTTATTTCGTTACGACCCTTTGCCTCTGGTTCTATATTACCCTTTTTTCCTCCCTCCATCTTCTCTGGTCTTCAGCAACGATCTACTTCGTGCTAAGCGGGCTTCTGCAGCCGCTCCTAGCACGGATACTCTATTACGTGGGTATCCAACGTCTTGGGGTCTCCCGTGCCGGTCCCCTTCGTGGGACGGGCCCCCTTTTCGCTGTTATTGTTGCAGTAATTTTTCTTAACGAACGGCCCAATTATTTTGTCTATGGAGGGACGATTCTCACCGTAGCTGGGGCATGGCTGATCCTAATGCGCATGCGCGAAGAAGGTGAATGGAGGCCCTTCGATGCCGTCTTTCCTTTGGGGGCGGCACTTATAGCCGCGGTTTCACAGAGTCTGCGAAGGACGGGACTCCTGATGCTTGGTAACCCCTTCATTGGTGCGACCATCACTAACTCCACCTCATTGATTGTATATCTTATTTCTCTCCTCGTTCTGGGAAAGATCCATCTCATACGGCTACACAGGGCAAGCCTTCCTTATTTTGGTAGTGCCGCTTTCATCTCTGCCGGATCGCAGATCCTGGTCTTTGTGGCACTGAGCAGAGGAGAGGTCTCTGTGATGGTTCCGCTTTTCAATACCACTCCGTTTTTTTCTGTTCTCTTCACCACCATTTTCCTCAGGGATTTGGAAAGGGTTACCTCAAGGGTCGTGATCGGTGCGGTCATAATGGTTGGTGGTGTCATTTTCATCGCCAACCACTAAACCTGGTTTGAAATTCACCCGGGCTGGATCAGGCACAAGGGTGCGAGCACTCTAGCGGATCAGACGACACAGTTTCTTTCCCGCCCCCGGAGGAAGGCAATGATGTTCTCGGCCACTTCATCGAGCAGTCGTTGACGGGCCTCGGTGGCGGACCAAGCGCAGTGAGGGGTCACGAGGAGATTTTCCAACTCTTGCGTAGCTATGATAACCGGGTGGGTAGGGGACGGCGGCTCTTCTGTCAGGACATCCAATGCCGCTCCGGCCAAACGTCTTTTCTTTAGGACATCGATCAGGGCCAGTTCATCGACAAGGCCCCCTCGGGCCGTATTGATGAGGAAGGCAGCGGGCTTCATCAGTGCCAAGGCCCGGCTGTCGATCAGGTTTCTTGTCTGTGGCGTCAGCGGGCAATGAAGTGTGACGAAATCCGACTGTCCTAGGAGATTGATTAAGGCGAGACGGCTCTCAGGTATGGGT
>JACZXR010000377.1 GCA_022571535.1 Deltaproteobacteria bacterium
AGAGCGTTTCATAGAGAAGATGAAGACATATCGAGTGGGCGACCCGTTTGAGGAAGGGGTGACCGTAGGCCCTTTGGCGCGGCGCGACCTGTGCGACTCTCTTCATGCACAGGTTGTCAAAAGTCTCCAAAAAGGAGCCCGGGCTTTGCTGGGAGGTAAGCTTCCCGCTGGCGAAGGGGCCTATTACTTTCCAACCGTGCTCACGGATGTCAAAAAAGGAGCCCCGGCCTATGATGAAGAAACCTTCGGCCCGGTGGCGGCCATCATTACCGTGGCAGACGACAGAGAAGCCATCCGAGTGGCCAACGACTCTGTCTACGGTTTGGGAGCCGCCATCTTTACCCGGGATGTCAAGCGGGGCGAGCGGATCGCGGCCGAAGAGCTGCAGGCCGGCTCTTGCTTCGTCAATGCCTTTGTCAAATCCGACCCGCGTCTGCCCTTCGGGGGGATCAAGCAGTCCGGTTACGGGCGAGAGCTGTCCAGCTTTGGGATCCGTGAATTCGTGAACGTCAAAACGGTGTATGTGAAATAGTGGCCTCTCCGCCCTCCTCCTCTCCTGACGCCGTCAAAACCCCTTGCCTTAACACTTCTTTGGGGGCAAAATACCAGCGCTTTGAAAAAGCAACCTCCTAAATCTTCGGAAACGCTTGTGAACGATCTGGTGGACCAGCGCTTCCTGCCACAGGCTGGGTCGCTAGACGAGATGTTCACCCCTGTTGTCACAGTCAATGAGTAGATCGACCCGAGGGAACCAACCAAGAAGGAGTTGAGGGTGACAAAGAGCGAAACGGACATAATGCACAAACTTGCAATGCTTGAAGAGCAGGTGTTGAAAGGGGATGCGAAGGAGATTGAGAAGCAACATGGTCAAGGAAAGCTCACTGCCCGTGAGCGTCTTCACAAGCTTCTGGACAAAGATTCCTGGGTTGAGGAATTCATGCTTGCGGTGACTCCATTTTCCGATTTTGGTATGGCTGAAAAAAGAAAGCCAACGGATGGAGTCGTTACCGGATATGGAAAGATCGGGGGGAGGTTGGTTTACGTCTTTGCTCAAGATCGCACGGTAATGGCCGGCTCGGTAGGGAGTGTTCACGCTGAAAAGATTAGTTATGTGACCGACACCGCTTGTAAGCTTGGAGTGCCGGTCATTGGTCTGCATGACTCGGTCGGGGGGAGGATTCAGGAGGGTCTGGATGTGACCGGTTCGATTGGCAAAATGTTCTTTAGCAATGTGGCAGCTTCGGGGATTGTCCCACAGATATCGGCCATCATGGGTGTTTGCACTGGCGTTTCCACCTATTCTCCCGCCCTGACCGACTTTATCCTCATGGTGGAGGGAACGAGTCAGATGTTCATTACCGGACCAGCTGTCATCAAAGAGGTGCTGGGTGAAGAGGTCAGCATCGAAGAACTCGGAGGAGCCAAGGTTCACGCCCAAAAATCCGGCGTTGCCGACCTGGTCAGCAAGGACGATGAGGAATGTCTGAACCTGGTTCGCAAACTGCTGAGCTTCCTCCCCTCAAATTGCCGCGAGCTTCCGCCTCGCGTGAATACGGATGATGATCCGGAGCGCACCGATGAGGAGATCGGCAACCTGGTTCCAGAGGATATGCGGAAGCCTTATGATGTCACTGAGCTGCTTGCCAGGATAGTGGACAAGGGAGACTTTTTTGAACTGAAGCCTGATTTCGCCAAGAATATCGTCACTGGATTCAGTCGACTGGACGGTTACAGCGTCGGTTTCGTAGCGAGTCAACCCCGGTTCCTGGCTGGAACATTAGATGTAGACGCTTCAGACAAGGCATCCCGCTTTATTCGGTTTTGTGACGCCTTCAACATTCCGATCGTTACCCTTGTGGATGTACCTGGCTTCTACCCGGGCAGGAAACAGGAAAACAGAGGCATTATCAGACATGGCGCCAAGATGCTTTATGCCTATGCAGAGGCCACCGTTCCCAAGATCACGTTGTATATCCGCAAGGGATATGGAGGGGCAAAACAGGCTCTGTGTACTCGGGAAATGGGTGCGGATCAGCTCTTCGTCTGGCCTGGTGTGGAATTGGCGATGATGGGAGGAGCAGGAGCCGTCAAGATCCTCTATAAGCGAGAGATCGAAAAAGCCGAGGATCCGGAGAAGTTCCGCCAGGAGAAAATTGAAGAGTACAACGAAAAGTTCAGTGGTCCTTTCGCGGCAGCTTCCAAACGGTTTACCCATGCCATCATTAGACCTGCTCAAACCCGCAGTCGACTCATCAAAGCCTTGCATGTGTTGCGCCATAAGAAGGAAGAAAGATTGCCTAGAAAACACGGTCTGATGCCCGTTTGAATCGAAATGGCTGATTTCACAACAGCGATCAGAATTGCCTTAGTGGGGTTCACTGTGGTGTTCGTCTCCCTGGGACTGTTGATGGTAATCATCCAGATGATTGGCTACGCCGTCTCTTTGAAGTCCGAGGAAGAGAAAGCCAACTCCCAAGGAAAATGAAGTTCTGATTCAGAAAGGATCTGGCCTTGGCTACTGCAGTGACTGCCCCGATGGAAGGGAAGATTTTGCGCATTATAAGACAAGTGGGTGAAAGAGTGGAAGAGGATGGACCGCTTCTCATCTTGGATGCCATGAAGATGGAGATAGAAGTGGTGGCGCCGGTTACAGGAACCATTCATGAGATTCACGTCTGCGAGGGTCAAAACGTCGATTCCGATACAACTCTAGTCACGATTGACTGAGAGGTCGCGACCAACACGGTTCCTCGCTAGCCCGGATTATGCATAAATTCTCTACTGCAGCGACGAAATCATCCGCCCTGCCTGCGTTGCACTCGGTCGGCCTCCTCAACGTACTCAAGAGTACGTTTGCGGGGGCCTCGGGGCACCCGCTTGCGGGTCACGCGCCTTGTCAGGTCGTCGCTTTCGTCGCTTCGTGACAAGAACCTATGCATAGTCCGGGCTAGGAGCCTGCGCGGCAGAAAATATTCGGTACTCCATGTCGATTCTAAGTGCTGCGCACCCACAATATGTCGTGGTCACAGGGGCCAAAAATCGTTCTGCCGCGCAGACTCCTAGCCCGGATTATGCATAGGTTCTCGTCACGAAGCGCCGAAAGCGCCGGCCTGACAAGGCGCGTGACCCGCTTGCGGGTCGCGCAACACAGTCAGGACGAGTGATTTTGGCGATGCAGTAGAGAATTTATGCATAATCCGGGCTAGGAGCCCGTCCGAGTAAAGTCGGCAAACGGCGGTACCCTACCAGCCGAAGAAGAACAAGATCAAGAGAGGCCGTAGGGGTGGGGTACCTTGTTTGCCAAACGTGCGCATCCTAGACGGATTCGGCACCTGAGGTGCCGAATGGAGAAATATGGGGGACACCCCCATATTTCTCCGCCACAACGTCAGAAGCTAAAGAGCACATCCTCTTCGCCGCGTTCGGCGATCATTTCCCGGATGTACTCCACCAGTCGATCCTTGCGCTTGATCAGGGACTCCAGTTCAGCAGGACCCAGGTACTTCT
>JACZXR010000378.1 GCA_022571535.1 Deltaproteobacteria bacterium
CCATGCCCGCAACCACTGGCATAAAGACCGCCAGGGATACCGCCTTCTCTATGGTCCCTTCAAAGAGGCCTACTACAAACGCGGCAAGCATGGCTGTCAAAAGATTGAAGCTCATCCATGGGAGTCTTTTCTGGATGGATAGTTTGGGATGGCTAAAGATCCGGTCCCCTTCTTCCAGCCCAGCCATTCTGTACATGTCCTCTGTGGTCTCTTGATTAATAATGTCTATGACATCATCCACTGTGATGATGCCCATCAGGTGACCCTCAGAATCTACGATAGGTAGTGCTAGCAGATCATATTTGGAAACTAGCCGGGCGGCATCCTCCTGATCCATCGAGGCTTCCCCCTGGACGGGATCAGGAATCATCATCTCGAGTAGGGTACGGTCCTTGGGTGCGACTACCAGGTTACGGAGAGGGACAACCCCGATGAGCTTTTTCGTCTGATCCACCACATAGAGATAAAAAAAACTCTCCAGCTCTCCTCGCTCGCGGATCTTGTCAATGGCCTCCTGGGCCGATGTGTTGGGGGGAAGAGCCAGATACTCCGTGGTTGTGATCCTGCCGACGGTTCCCTCGGGATAGCTAATAGACTGTTGGACCCTTTCCCTTCTGTCGGGATCCACCAGCGCAAGGACTCTCTCTCTCCTCTCTTTCGGGAGGCACTCGATAAACGTCACCTCGTCGTCTGGATCGGTCCAGACCATCATCTTGGCTATTTTTTCTTCTTCAATGAGTTCAAGGATTTCCGGAAGCAAATCTGGTGGGAGCTCTTTTAGGGTCTTTCCTGCCCTGCGGATCGAGAATAGGAGATCAAAGAGGAGGCGGACCTCGACCGGGTCCAGGTCCTTGAAGAGCAGAGCAATGTCGGCAGGGTGGCTCTTGCCAAGATACCTCAAGATACGATCCGGGGACGCCGTGCGGATCAACTCCCGGACTGTATCTTGGTTTAAGGCCGGGGATTTTGTCGACGCATCATTCATCATGTGGAACCTACTTAACTGCTGCCGTCAGAATTTGCAAATTCATGTGACGGGTTGGGATGTGACATCCGGTTGACACCGGTGCAAGAGAAGGCCAGAGGCTGGAACCAAAAAAACCGGCCATGCCTATAGCCTTTCTCTAATGGTTTTGCGAGGGTTGTGGCAGTGATTTCGGTTTTGGATCGGGTTTAAAAGCTCTCCTCAAATCTGGTATGCTCTAAAATGGTACCTTGCGGGCAGGGAAGAGGGCTAGTTCGCATTACAGTGATGGGATGGAGTTAAGAACAAGGAGGACCCATGTTTGGACTAGGATTTCAAGAACTACTCATCATCTTGATTATTGCTCTGATTATTTTTGGTCCTGGGAAGCTCCCCCAGATTGGCAGTGGCTTGGGCAAGGCCATCCGGGATTTCAAGAAAGGGGTGAGCAGCGACGATTCGGACGAGGACCGCAAGGAAGAGGAATCGGGTAAAAAAGACAATTCCGGGGAGCTTCCGAAATAACAGGAGTGACGGAAAGCATGGAAGAATTGGCGCACAGGTGGAGCTTCCGAGGTCTTCAACCTGTTATGTTGATCGGTGAGTTGCTGGGCGGAATTGGGCTTCTGGTCTATGAGGTTCTGCGTTGCATTCGAAGACGGTGGGAAGGCAGCTTAATCATGGCACAGATGGAACATATAGGTGTCCGCTCTCTCTCCATCGTGATCCTTACCGCGGTATTTACTGGGATGGTCCTTGCCCTTCAGATGGGAAGCTACCTCTCGCGTTTTGGGGCGAGACCCTACGTGGGAAGAATCCTGGCCCTCACGATGTTACGGGAGTTGGGACCTGTGCTGACTGGTCTGGTGATTGCGGGACGGGTGGGTTCTGGAATCACGGCGGAGCTCGGATCGATGAATGTGACCGAGCAAATCGACGCCATGCGCTCCATGGGGATCAACCCGGTCCAGAAGTTAGTTTTCCCCCGGATGGTTGCCCTTATGGTTATGCTTCCCCTGCTCACTGTCCTGGCCGACTTTGTAGGGGTCCTGGGAGGCCTTTTCACCAGTGTCTTAGAGCTCAACGTCAGTGGTAGTTTTTTCCTGAGATCGATCATTCAATTCATGAGATTCGGGGACCTCTTTAGCGGTCTGGGCAAATCCTTCTTTTTTGCATTTTCTATTGCGATGATCGCCTGTTACAATGGTTTACAGGCCGAGGGGGGGGCAGATGGGGTGGGCCGCGCAACGACAAAAACGGTGGTGATGTCCTCCATTACAATTCTGGTATCGGATTTCTTTCTAACCAAACTCTTTCTTCTTCTGTAGCAGTGGAAAGCCCGGGATTTATTCATTGCCGCAATCTGTTCAGGTCCTTTGGAGAGAAGGCGGTGCTCCGGGGGGTCAACCTGACCGTAGAGCAGGGGGAGACCATGGTCATCCTGGGGGGAAGCGGAACCGGCAAATCTGTTCTACTGAAGCACATGAACGGGCTGATAGATCCGGATTCTGGAGATGTCTTTGTTGACGGTTTGGAGATATCTCATCTGGGAGAGGACGAGTTGCGGGAGGTGAGAAAAAAAGTGGCGATGGTTTTCCAAGGGAGCGCCCTTTTTGATTCCCTTACCGTCGCTGAGAACGTTGCCTATCCGTTATATGAGCATGCCGCATTGTCACTGGACGGACTACGAGACAGAGTGGAGGAGGTTCTTTCCCTTGTTGACATGGAGGGAGATGGAGGGCTCTATCCCGCGGAGATAAGTGGGGGCATGAAAAAACGGGCAGCACTCGCCCGTGCGCTGGCCTTAAGTCCGCGTTGTCTTCTCTATGATGAGCCGACAACGGGTTTGGATCCTGTCATGACGCAGCGTATTAATCGATTGATTCGCGATGTCCAAAGGAAATTGGGGGTCACCTCTGTGGTGGTGACTCACGATATTGAAAGCGCCTTTGCAGTAGCAGATCGCCTGGCCTTTCTCCAGGAGGGACAGATCCGGTTCGTTGGCACGAGGGAAGAGACAAAGGCGACATCGGATCTGGCACTTCACGAGTTTCTCCACGGCGTTTAAGGGAGACCTGTCAATGAAAACCACTCGAGCAATGCAGATGCGGGTTGGCCTGCTAATTCTGCTTTCCCTGGTTGCCCTGGGCGGTACCGTAGTCATGTTGGGGAAAGAGAGACGTTTCTTTGAGAACAGGGTTAATTATGAGATCCACTATTCCCGCATCAACGGCCTGACAAAAGGGGCCCCTGTCAGTCTCTCGGGTGTCAAGGTGGGATCGGTTGAGAGCTTGACCTTTCCGAAAGACGTACAGAAAAACTACATCGTGGTTCAAATCAAGGTGGTTGGAGATGTGGCGTCCCGTGTCCGGAGGGACACGGTGGCTCGGCTTCGTACGTACGGGCTTTTGGGTGATAAATTCATAGAGCTTTCTGGAGGGAGCATCCACAGTGTCCCTCTGCCCCCAGGCGGTCTCATCTCATCCGTCGACCCGCTTGACTATGAAGCCCTCTTGGGTGAGGGGGGAGATGTCATTCAGAA
>JACZXR010000379.1 GCA_022571535.1 Deltaproteobacteria bacterium
TAGATAAATACTATAAGATTTATGAAGCCATTGGCTCCCGCTGAGGGCTTCGTCGTGAGCTCCCTTCGGTCCGGGCACTCAGGGTCGAGGACAGCCGAACGGGCAGGCCCCCTCGGCCTCCTCTGAGCCCACACTTTTCGCAGATTCATGACACTATTGACACTACCAGACGTGCCAGCTAAGGTGACGTAATCTCTCGGGAGTAATCTGCTTCGCTGGAAGGAGGATTTCATGAAGTTAAGGCTCTTGATAGTTGCTTTTTCTGTCGTTTTCTCATTTTCCTTTGCCTCACCCTTCCCCGCCTCAGCAAAAAACGAGGCAGTGAAGGTGCGGGTAAAGAAGCTTATCCTTGACCCCTCCAGCCAGACTCCAGTCGTGATCCTCGAGAGCCTCGAGAAAATAAAGAAGTTTATCCCTATATGGATTGGCAAATCGGAGGCCACTTCGATTGCCATGCAGATCGAACATGTGAAGATTCCTCGTCCCAATACCCATGACCTGATCCGCAATATTTTAGAGGGGCTGGGCGCTGAACTGCACCGGATCACGATTACCGACCTGCGCAATAACACCTACTTCGCCGCTATAACCCTCGAGCTTAACGGCCATGAGTTCCAGATTGACTCCCGCCCCAGCGATGCTATCGCCGTCGCCCTGCGAATGAATGCTCCGATTTATGTGTCGCCCAAGGTGCTGGCAAAGGCCAATAAGCTGCCCACACCCATTGAGGAAAAAGAAGGGGTGCGTAAAATTCTGGGTTTCCATATCCAGGACCTGACTGCAGAACTGGCCAGTCTCTTCCACCTCCAAATCGAACAGGGGGTCCTGGTGGCCAATGTCGAACTGGACAGCGCCGCATCAAAGGCAGGCTTCCAGAGAGGAGATGTAATCACCAAAATTGACAACAGGGCAGTTCTCAATGCCGGTCAAATGGAGTCGTTTTTAAACAGCGTAGAGAAACCAATCCAGGTGAAGGTTCAGGTGGAGAGGGAGGGCAAGCCGGCTACGATCGTGCTGGATTTGCCCTTGTAGGAGTTTTTGAAGTCCGCAAAGACGAAACCATCCGCCTATTAGCCCCGATCCGACATTAATCAGCGTAGGTGATCAGCCCTAATGAGCATCGGATCGTAGCGAAGAGCCCCTTTGTATCATAAATCAGCAACTCACCATTAGTGTACTTAAGAACCCAGGGGCAATATGTCGGCAAAGCATGCGACATCAGCTCAGGATCACATATGGCTTGATTATTTTTGTCGGATCGGGGTTAGAAACCCCTGCTAGGCCTTCCCATTACCGCTGAAAAGTATCTTCCCCCATTTTTTCGCCGTCGCCTGCAGGACTTCCCGGCTAGACTCGGCCACAGGAGGAAATTCACTCATCCATTCGAATGGACGGCAGGCATCTATTATCGCCCGTGAATTTAACCCCTTTTTGCCGGGTTGGATGATAGGATCCAGCGGACCGCTCCAGCAGCGCCGTATGATATCGATGTCCGTAGCCGGATCCGAGCGAGTCGCCATCGCCCAGATGACATCATCGGTAACGCTGGGGTCGATATCGTCATCCACTACGATTACATAACGGCCAAGGTAGGCACCTGCGTGACACTGGGAGGCGACTACTGCCGCCTGTTTGGCGTGGCCTGGATAGCGCTGTTTGATGGAAACCACAAGGACAAGACGGCTGCCACCCGACACCATCAGCCAGACCCCCTTCACATCGGGCACCCCGGCCTTCTCCATCTCATCCCAGATCAATGCAGACCGAAGATAGGAACGATACCACCCTAGCTCTGCCGGAGGTCTCCCAGGAGGTGAGCCAAGGATGATCGGATTATTTCTGTGATAGAGCCGCTTGATTTTGACGATGGGCTCGTGTCTTTCCGCACTGGCATAGTAACCGGTCCATTCGCCGAAGGGACCCTCGGAACGGGGCGCGTCAAAGATGACGTCTCCCTCAACCACGATCTCTGCATTGGCCGGAATAGTAAGCCCCGAATATTCCCCTTTGATCACCTCAAGAGCCTCGTCTCTGACGCCACCGATGAACTCATACTCGGGAACACCGTAGGGGACCTCAATGCTCCCGGCCAGAAATACCAGCGGATCGTGTCCAAACGACATGGCCATCTTGCAGGGCCTTCCCGTGTTGAGGTACTTGTCCCTCTGAATTCTCCCATGCTTTCCGGGAGAGATATAAAAACCCACGGTGTTCTCATCATGGATCATGACCCGGTAGGTTCCCCAGTTGATCCATCCCTCATCGGGATCTTGTGTGATATCGATACTGCCGGTCCCTATGTAACGGCCCCCGTCGTGTTCGTCCCATTTTGGAGTTGGGAATTTGAAAAGGTCGATATCCTTTTCCTCGTACACGTTCTCGAAAAGAGGGCTATCCTTTACTACCTTGGGAGGGATGGGCTTAATTTTCTTGTACCTGTCTCTCCAGGCCGTGACGAAGTCCATCTTGCTCTCGCCCGGCGGAACATTCAGGGTGAGACCGATCCTGTTTCGCGAACTCAACGAATTGGCCAGGAGGCGATACCCCTTCGGGTAATCCTTGATCTCGTCGAAAAGGACTGCGGGCCCGTCTTCCCGACGCATCACCAACTCTGTGATAGCGCCGATTTCCAGGTTCCAATCACACCCCTTCAGAGTCTTCAACTCTCCCATCGCTTCTGTCTGACTGATCCACTCTCTAAGGTCCCTGAATTCCATAACACTCTCTCCTATGACACACAGCTATGACATATCAGATGACAAAACATAAGGTGGCCAGTTCATCCTGATCCGAAAAAAGAATCGGGGCTGAAAACTCACAAACGAGGATACCTTCTCAAAGTCATGCGACTTTTTGCCTGCTTGGTTCGGCCTCGTGAGTGGCCATGAAGAACTGAAGGCATTCTATGAACGCGACCTTTCTCTAAGCCTCTTCCAAAGGCTTTGGCTGTGATTATAATTTCGGATCATGGTTCAATCTAGCAAAATCGCTAGACCTTCCTGTACCTTCCCCGACCTGTTCTTCTTACCTTTTTCTCGCTCACCCATCTCACTACGACCTGACGCAGATAGGACCGCGCTTTTTTCTTTCCTGCGTTACTTCTAGCAATGCTATCAATGTTAAAGGGACTGGGAAGACTTTTTAATACGGAATTCCAATCCACTGTCGCCCTCCTCCTACCCCTCCGCCTGACTCGCTGCTTCCTCACCCCCTCGCCCCCCAGCAGAAGATAGATTCTTTGTCGACTTCTCAATTCCCCCTTAAACGAGGCTAACTGAGAGCTAGTTCTGGCGATACTTCTCTTCAGCTGAATGATCTCTCCTCTCACAGAAGCCCTCAAGTTAATGGCCATACACTCCTCCTAACTGCATTTGCATACTCGTAGCATCTTATCCGATAAATAACAACGCACACATAAGGGGCCACCAACCAAAGGGCTCTGGAGAAACGCACACACCGTTTGCCCCGTACCACAGAGCGCCCCGCACGTGAGTGTGA
>JACZXR010000019.1 GCA_022571535.1 Deltaproteobacteria bacterium
GCTTTCCACGGGGACGATTCGAGGAGCGAGCCCCTGCTCGACCAGGAAGCGCTGCAGCGTTTGAATGGACTTGCGGTTGCCTTCGGTGAGACCGTTCTCATAAGGATCGGCGCCCATAAGCTCCGTTACCCGCTCGATCTCGAAGGCGAACCAGGGGTGGACATAGCGCGCTCCCTCTTTCATCCAGCGGTAGCAGATCTGTTTGGAACGCTCGAAGGCTTCGTACAGGCTGGCCGCGATCCAACGGTTCTTGTCGTAGACGTCCCGGCGGATGACTACCGTATGCATGATCGGAAATATTCCTGTTCGGCGGTAGAAGTCTTCCTCGACTTGGCGGGGATCCGGAAACAGGCGGCGAACAGCCGGAGTCTTTTTGAAAAAAGGCTTTGGCGTTAACAGCGCATCGATAGCCCCGTCTTCGAGCATACTGTTCAGTGTCCTGTCCGCAACGAATTGAATCTGAATATTTGCCGGGATTTCGAAATCGATCCGGTCCGTCCGACCCGCATCGTTGAGACCCCCGGTATACCACTTGATTTGCTCCGGCCGGACTCCGAACTCGTCCTGCAAGATCCCGCGTCCCCAAACGGCGGCTGTCATCGGGTACTCAGCGACGCCCATCCGCTTGCCCGCAAGGTCCTGCGGACGTTCGATGGCGCTCCTCGTATTCACCCAGAATGCCGAGTGCCGGAAGACTCGGTTTGGGAAGATCGGAATCCCGATGAGGTCATCCTCCCCCCGGGAGCGAAGGATAGTGTAGTTGGAAAGCGAAATCTCGGCGACGTCAAACTCGCGATACTTCAGCATTCGCCAGAAGGTCACCGAAGGGGAATACGGGGAGATGTAGTTGAGATCGATGCCTTCAGGTTGGACTTCGCCTTCGGCGAGGGCCCGGGTCCGATCGTATGCTCCACAGGCTAACGTAAGGTGTAACTTTGCCATCATTCCTCCCAGATATTTTATAGAAGCACCGAGCGGCGCCTTATGCCGGTGCAAATCGGTCGATCTAAGTCATTCCTTACTCTAGCCAAAAAAAAATGTCCAGCTCCCTGGCTCCCCGAGTCATAAGGATTGTCCATGCGTTGTTGCGCCGGTCCTACGACCCAACCTGTCCATGAATCGAAGACATTTCCTTGACAACCCTTTGCCCTATGATATTGGTCTCTTAGTAATAAACGGGCAAGTGCAAGGACCTCCCTTACAGCGAAATCCTGAATCGATGTCAAGTGCAAGCACATCCTTTACAGCATTTTCAATCTGCCACATAACGAGGCGGCAGAGAATAAATCACCTCTTGAAGTAAAGGTTGTTGCTGCGGCTCTCTACGGCGCAGTGAGTAAAACCGAATGACTTTAGCATCAATATCCACCACACACCTTACCAGGCGATGGATCCAGTGTTTGGCCACCTCAAATTGATGTCCCAAGACACTGACGGCCCCCTGATCACTCGTGCGGCGAATCAAGATGATCTGACCGCGAACTTTCGCGCTCGGATTAAACTTCCAGCGCTTGGGAAAAGGACGTCGCACGGGAGATTGCTCCATGCGCCCAGCCTGCCGTTTCCGGTAGGCCGTGATGTACTTGGCCGACTGTGCTTGCAGGGCAGGCAAGTCGTCGTGGTGAAAGCGGGCCCAGACCTTGGCCTGCCAGCGCCCGTTAAAACCTTCAATCGCGTTCTGCATTCCGTGCTCGCGAGGCGGGGCGAAGACGGGCACAACCCCCAGACTCAAACAGAACTTGATGACGGTACCGATCGTATCCGGCTGCGTGTGTGGTCCTTGGAAGCGCGTGTCGTTGTCGAACTGCGCGTAATCGGGCAAACCCCATTGTCGCCAATGCTCAATCATCGCCATGCGCGCGGACTCGGCCGTGCAACCTGTCATCGGCCACGCGCCCACCAAACCCCCATGCAACGAGACCACGTTCAAGACTTCAACTTCCGGCCCATCCTTGATAACCAAACCCTCAACGAAATCGAATTGATCAAGTTCTGCCAACTTCGCGACGACCTCTGGCAGATACCAGCCAAGTGGCGGCGGGAGGTTGCGCTGACGCACGCGGTAGTCCAACGCGCCATACCGTTGGAGGATGTAGCTGATTGTGCGTACGGCCGGCAACGGACGCAGGTTGCGCCGTTCCATCTCTCGGTGGATGGCGGCAGCGCCGAACTCGCCGAGGTCACTCTGTTCTTTCAACTCACGGCGCAGTTGAAGCGCCTGACGCTCGATTTCCGCGCTGGTGCGGTTGGCCACCTTGTGCGGTACGCTTGGCTGGTCACTGAAATCAACACGATCCAAACGCTTGCCTTTAGCGCGCTCAACCCAGTACTGCACAGTCGGCGCAGAAACTCCGTATTGGGCTGCGACCTCACGCAGCGATTGTCCAGCACGTACCCCTATGATCATTTCGCGCCGCTTTTGCTCAATCTTGCTTTTTTACTCATGTTGATCACCTCCATGAAGTGTTTTCTACCATGTTACTGTAATGGAGGTGCTTGCACTTGGCTGTAACGGACGTCCTTGCACTTACCCCCTCATTCATAGCGAATGACCTCCACCGGTTCCAATTTCGCTGCCTGTCGTGCCGGATAGACGCTTGCGAGGAGGCAGATCAAAAGGGAGGCCGCGCCTACCATCGCAAAGTAAAGTGCAGAGATTCTCACCGGTACCTCGGATATGAGGAATACATCCTTAGGTAGCTCGATAAATTGATACCGTTGAATCAAGAGGCAGATTCCAAGACCTAACAGCACCCCCAGCCCTGTCCCCACCGCTCCAATCACGCAACCCTTGATCAGGAAGATTCTCCTGATACTACTGCGGGTGGCACCCATAGACTGTAGGATAGCGATATCCTTTCGCTTCTCCATGACTACCATGATCAAAGTGGATACGATATTGAAGGCCGCGATCAGAACCATGAGGAGAAGTACCAGAGTGTAGACCCACCTTTCCAGACGCAGGGCAGAAAAGAGGTTGGGCCAAAGCCGAGACCAATCCTCTGTCACATATGAAGAACCCAATCTGCGCTTAATTCTCCTTGCGATCTCCTGGGCCCGATCCACATCCAGAACTCGAATCTCGATGCTCGTCACCACATCTTCTAATCCGAAAAATCGCTGGGCTTCGGAGAGATGCATATAAGCAAGTGAACTGTCATACTCATGCCATCCTGAATCGAAAAGCCCAGTAACCACGAAGCGCCTCACCTTCGGGATCACTCCAATGGGCGTAGGTTTGCCCAGCGGAGACAGCACCTGAATCGGGTCTCCCACCATCGCGCCAAGCTGTCCAGCCAACCTTGTCCCTAGGATAACTCCTGGTAGCTCGACAGTGCGATCTTTTATCTGGACGCTATGCAACGTCTTCAGATCGCCCAAGTCCCCCTCCTTAATGAACTGTCGGATAGTGACAACCCCTTCAACTCTGTCGGGATCGACTCCCCTAATCACCACCCCCGACACACGGCTCCCGGAGGTGAGAATAGCCTGACCATAGACCGTGGGTGCCACAGATTGAACACCTTCCACCCGCATCAGCTCAGGGATCAGCTTCTGATAATCCCCCAGAGGCTCTCCCAACTTATATAGAACGATGTGCGCATTAATCCCTAAAAGGCGATCACGGATGGCCTCTTCAAAACCAGTCATCACTGCGATAGTCACGGTCAGGGTTATGACCGCAATCATGACCCCCAGGATTGAGATGACAGTGATTAATGAAATAAAAGTCTCGCTGCGGCGCGCAAGCAGATAGCGAAGCCCGATAAAGAATTCATATTTCATAAAAGAAGACTTGAAATGGTCTCAGTGCTCAGGCCGGAGTAACGGAAAAAGGATGACGTCCCGAATAGAGGAAGAAGCCGTGAATAGCATGACCATCCGGTCGATGCCAATTCCCTCTCCGGCTGCCGGGGGCATACCGTATTCTAGTGCACGCAAGAAATCTTCATCAATGGCGCTTGCCGGTTCATCTCCGATCTTTCGGGACTGCGCCTGCTTGAGAAAACGATCCCGCTGATCCAGCGGATCGTTTAATTCGGAAAAGGCATTGGCCAGTTCCCTTCCACCAATGAAAAGCTCAAAGCGATCCACTAGGGCCGGATTGGCATCATCCTTCCTCGCCAAAGGCGAAACCTCCAGGGGATATCCGATCACAAAGGTTGGTTGGATTAGATTGGGCTCCACAATCTTATCAAAAACCTCTACAAGCAGGTTCCCGTAAGGGATCTCCGTATCTACTTGCAGACCATTCTTTCGCGCAAAGGCCCGGAGCGGCTCGATGGTGGCTACTTCTTCCCTCTTCACCTTCCCGTATTCCTCGATCGCCTCCGTGAGCGACAGACGCCTCCAAGGGGGTTGGAGATCGATCACCTGATCACCCGAGGATACCTTTGGTGACCCCAAGATCTCTTTTGCCACGGTCACAAACAACTCCTCTGTCAGGGTCATCAGATCTTCATAAGTGGCATATCCCTGATAAAACTCCAGCATGGTAAATTCCGGATTATGTCGCACTGAAACACCTTCGTTGCGAAAGTTGCGATTGAGCTCAAAGACCCTCTCCACTCCCCCTACCAGGAGTCGCTTGAGAAAGAGTTCTGGCGCTACTCTGAGGTAAAGATTCATATCAAGCGCGTTATGGTGGGTGATAAAGGGTCTGGCCGCAGCGCCTCCAGGGATAGGTTGCATCATGGGTGTTTCCACCTCTAAAAAATCTCTATCTTCAAAAAATCGGCGGATGATACGGATGATACGAGACCGTCTTTTGAATACTTCCCTTACCTCGCTGTTGACCATGAGGTCTACATACCGTTGCCGGTATCGAGCCTCGACATCCGCCAGACCATGCCATTTCTCAGGTAGTGGGCGTAGACATTTGCACAGCAGCCGGAGACCGTGGGCCTCCAGGGTAAGCTCCTTCGTCTTGGTGCGAAAGAGTTTTCCCCATACCCCCACGATATCACCAACATCCAGTGACTTGAAAAGGTCGTATCCCTCCTTACCCAAGCGGTCTTGACGTGCGTAGACCTGTAACCTCCCACCGCGGTCCTGAAGGTGAAAAAATGATGCCTTTCCAAAGGAGCGGATCCCCATGATACGACCCGCCATAGTAAAGTCGTCGGGAAGGGCACGGAGGTGATCATCCGAAACAGCGCCAAACTCGGACAGGATCTGTGACGAGACATGTTTAGGCCTGAAGTCATTCGGGTAAGGAACAACACCGGACTCTCTAAGCTGAAGCAGCTTCTTCCGGCGCACTTCCATCTGCTCGTTCAGATCATCCATCTTCACACCCTCACCGGTCTGAGGTTCTGCCTTAAATCCACTTAGCCATTAACTGACGACTACGAAAGAGTCGCACTACAATTAGAAATATCACAACTCCACACTGGTGGCCAACCTGTAGTCAATGGGGGAATGGCCTCCCTTCCAAAAGAGTGGTGAAAAGTAGGGAGAAAATGCACACACCGTGTGCAGCCGAGGGGGTCTGCTCCGAAGAAAGGAGGACAGCCGATACTGAACGTTCACACAGAGAGAAAGCAGGATTATAGCGAGAGAGAAATATCACCACGAAAAGCACGAAGGACACGAAGGGAAATCAGATTGAAAAAACTTCGTGATCTTCGTGTACTTCGTGGTAAACGAATACTATTACATGTCACTTGAGCCGATGGTTTAGCAGGGTAGGGAAGTCTAGTGCAGCTCAGCCGAACGGGCAGCCCCCCTCGGCTTCCTCTAAGCCCACACTTTTGGCTATAGAGCCTGGGGGAACGCATAGGTTGTGAGAAAAGGTAAAATGAGAAAGATGCTTTCGAGATGCCTACTTCGGCCCTTGAGAGGGGCTTGACTTTGTAACTTTCCAAGGCAGCCCCAGCGAACGGCTAGGCAAGCATCCAGGAATTCTCTCGCGGCATGGAGGGCCCTTTTATGAAAAGCCTCTCTCAGTGATTAACCCCGATCCGAAAAAATAATCGAGGGATTTCCGGTGTTGAGCGGGTTAGGACACCAGTTACCGGCATTTTGATCGTCGGTCTGCAACTACACTAAAGGTGAGTTGTTGATTCATGCTTGAAACAGGTATTTGTCGCGGTCTGATGATCATCAGGGAAGATTTCTTTGACTGATTAATTTCGGATCGGGGTTAACTTAGTCGCTGTGCAGGGAATATTTCTGCTGCTCTCTCAAACCTCTACCTCGATATCGGCACCCTCAACTCGGACATTATACCGCGCAACTCCTGTAGGGGCAGGAGGACCCTGGACCTCACCGGTGGTTACATCAAAGACAGCGCCGTGCCACGGGCAGGTAACCTTTTTATCGTCCAGTTCTCCTTCAGACAGCGGCCCCCCGCGATGGGTGCATGTATCGTCAATGGCGTAAAAGGACCCGCCTACATTAAAGAGCGCAACCTTCTTCCCATTGACCTCAACCACTGTCCCTTTTCCAGGAGTCAACTCGCTGGTTTTGGCTACCTTCATAAATTCTGCCATCGGTCCTTCTCCTCCTTTTCCGGATCGGCCACTGTTTTAGCTGTCCACCTTTCAGATACAAGAGATCACAACATACCTAGCTGAAGCTTAGCAGCGTCAGACATCTTGGCCGGGTCCCAAGGGGGCTCCCAGACAATGTCAACCTTGGCGTCCGTCACACCAGGTACAGACTTTACCTTGGCTGCCACTTCCTCGGGCAGTGATTGTGCCACTGGACAATTCGGTGATGTGAGTGTCATTTGGACAACGACCGAGCCCGAGGGATCCACCTTGATCTCATAAATCAGTCCGAGTTCATAGATATTGACCGGGATCTCAGGATCAAAAACGTTGCGCAAAACCTCTATGACCTCTGCCTCTATCACAAGATTATTCATACTCTACCTCCAATCCCTCATCAGTTACGAGTGCCATCACACCATCCCAAGCTTAAGCTTGGCCGGTCCGGATATCATGCTCTGATCCCAAGGGGGATCCCAGATCAGTTTGACATCGACGTCCCTAATTTCAGGAACGCTGATTATTTTACTATGGATATCCTCCTTGAGCGCTTCGCCCATACCACAACCTCGTGCAGTCAGCGTGAAGCTTACTTCGACCTTGTTACCGCCCTCTTCGAGGGAAATTACTCGACAATGATAAACGAGGCCAAGATCAACGATATTGACTGGAATTTCTGGATCAAAGCATGTTTTGAGTTGATCCCAAACCAGTTTCTCTAAATCTACAGGACCTGCACCCTCAGCGGTAGTCCCACGAACCGCAGGCGAGGCCACCTCCATTCCGAGGGCATCGGCATCCCTGCCTGCGATGTGCACCATAATTCCCCGGTCCGTTGTCACAGTGTAACTACCGCCGAGCGCTTGCGTAATCCTCAGCTGGCTACCCGCTTGAAGCCTTATCTTGTTGCCGCTGGGGATCAGAATTGCCTCACAATCGCGGCTAAGAGTTATCGGTTCACCGCCTTTCATTATGTTGGTTCTCCCACTCTTGCGCTCAGGATTCGATTCTCCCATATTAAGGATCACTCGGTCGAGGCCAATTTTCCCTCCCCTTTCAGTGCGGCGTGAAATGTATGCCATGAGAGGCTCGCACATTTCACACGCGAAGGAAAATTACACACCCCTGAAAGAATTGATAGCTTTCCAAGTTCGTGTAAATTGCTTTTCGTGTCCAACTCTCCGATAAGCATTTTACGAACCCTATCAAAAAGAATTTCCGCTTCACCTTCTGTCTTTCCCTTTAAACTAGCGGTCATCAGTGAGGCAGAGGCCTTGGAAATCGCACAGCCCGAGCCTTGAAAGCTGATATCTTTAATCACGTCATCCTCAAACTTGACGTAGACGGTGAATTGGTCGCCACAGAGCGGGTTGTAGCCCTCCGCTGTCCGGTTCGCGCCTTCCAGCTTGCGAAAGTTGCGCGGACTTTTGTTATGGTCGAGTATGACCTGCTGGTAGAGTTCGCTTAAGTCTGACATTAACCAAACAGCTCGATTACCTTATGGATGGCCACGACTAGGGAGTCTACTTCCTCTTGTGTGTTATAGAAGGTAAAGGAAGCCCTGGCGGTGGCCGGCACTCCAAAGCGCTGCATCACCGGCATGGCGCAGTGATGGCCTGCGCGGATTGCGATTCCCTCCTGATCCAGGATCGTGCCGATATCATGGGCGTGAACACCGTCAAGCACGAAAGACAAAACGCTGGCTTTCTCTTTTGCCGTACCAATGATTCTCAAACCCTTAATTCCAGATATGGCTTCCGTCGCATAATCCATCAGTTCCTGCTCGTGAACAGCTACTGCCTCGAGTCCGATTCCACTCAGATAGTCGATCGCCGCCCCCAGCCCAATGCCACCCGCTATGTTGGGCGTCCCGGCCTCGAATTTATACGGCAGAACATTATAATGGGTTTTTTCAAAAGTGACCAGGCTGATCATATCACCGCCGCCCTGATACGGGGGCATGGCTTCAAGGAACTCTGCCTTGCCAAAAAGTATCCCGATCCCGGTAGGACCAAACAGCTTGTGCCCGGAGAAGGCATAGAAATCACAATCGAGGTCCTGGACATCCACCTTCATATGAGGCGCTGCCTGGGCTCCATCTACCATGACCGGGATGTCCCGACGGTGCGCCATATCGATGATTTCCCGAACCGGATTGATGGTACCGAGAGCGTTCGACACGTGGGCTACTGAAACAAACTTTGTCCTGTCGCTCAGCAGCTTCTCATATTCATCGACCCAAAACTCGCCGTCGTGATTGATGGGAACTACACGGAGCGTGGCGCCCACCTGTCCACAGAGTATCTGCCACGGCACAATATTGGAGTGATGCTCCATTGCCGAGATAACGATCTCATCACCCTCCTTGATGAAGGTCCTGCCATAGCTCTGGGCGACCAGGTTAATGCCCTCTGTGGTGCTTCGAACGTAGATGATCTCTCGGGTTTCCGGAGCGTTGATAAAGTGCCCCACCTTGGCGCGGGCGTCCTCATAGACAGCCGTGGCCTGCTCACTCAGGAAGTGAACTCCCCGATGGATATTGGAGTTTTCGGTTGAGTAATACCTGTTTATCGTATCGATCACGACCTGGGGCTTCTGGGCCGTGGCGGCATTGTCAAGGTAGACGAGGGGTTTCCCATGGACCTTCTGCCTCAAGATGGGAAAGTCTTCCCTGATGCGCCAGACATTGAACGGCTTTATAACCGCCTGCGGGGTTGTACGTGCAACGCTCTCCATTGCCGTCATTGTACTGTCTCCCCGTGCTTCTTGTCTTTCTGAAATTGTGTCAAGAGAATTTCTTCAAGTCCTGTCCGGATCGCCTCAATCTTGATTCGACCGATAGTTTCACCGGCAAACACTTGAGTTAAAAGGCCCTGGGCAATCTCCCTGTCCAGCCCTCGGGAACGCAGATAAAAGAGTTGCTCCTCCTCGATCTGTCCGACGGTGGTTCCGTGGGTGCACTTGACATCGTCGGCAAGGATCTCGAGCTGGGGCTTGCTGTTGATCTCGGCATTCTCAGAAAGCAGCAGGTTCTTGTTGGTCTGCTTGGCATCGGTTTTCTGGGCATCCTTCCATACAACAACCTTACCGTTAAACACTCCACTGGACTGTTCGTCGAGGATACCTTTATAGAGTTCTCGACTGGTTCCGTGGGGTCTGACATGATCAATCCTCGTGTGGTTGTCCACATGCTGCTGTCCCTTGACGAGGTAAAGTCCGTTCAGAGTGCAATCAACACCCTCCCCGTCCAGCACGGCGTTTACATCGTTCCGCACGAGGGCCCCACCCACCGATACCGAATGCCCGGAGAACGTGCTGCTGCGGCTCTGGTGGACCTGCAAGGTAGCGATGTGAAATGCTTTCCTGCTCTCTCTCTGGAGCCGGACATGCTCGACCACAGAGTTTTCCCCTAGAACAACCTCGGTGACCACGTTGGTAAAATAGACACTCTCTCCAAGCCCGACGTAGCTCTCGACAATCGTTGCCTGGCTATTCTTACCAACAACGATCAGGTTTCTGGAATGAGAAACGGTCGGCTCGCGTCCGGCAGTGGAGAGGAAGAGCAGGTGGATCGGTTCCTCCACGACCTTGCCGTCCGGTATATTCACGAATGCCCCATCTCTCATGAGGGCAGTATTTAGTGCGGTAAAGGCGTGCTCTTCGTAGCTGGCATACCGTGCCAGGTGCGGTCCCATCAGTTCTCGATGAGTGCTGAGGGCCACCGCCAGGCTACCCAAATGCACGGCTCCTGGGAGCGGCCGATACGAAGAGAGCTCAGCCGAGTAATAACCGTTCACGAAAACAAGCCGGCTGCATTCCAATTCCCCGAAGGCGGCACGCCGAACCTTCTCGACCGTGAGCCCATTGAGTTCATATCCACAAGGATTGAAGTGGATCTTGGTAATCGGGGCTACACTGGTGTATTTCCATTCCTCGTGGCGGGTCGTGGGAAAACCCAGCTCGGCAAAGCGAGAAATCGCCTTCCTGCGGATCTCGCCGAACCAGGACTGCCCATTTTTGGAAATATCCTTTTCAAACCGGGCGAAGTCGGAGAGGTAATTCTCCCTTTCCCCTGTGATACCCATCAGGCTGCATGGCCTCCTTCCTGGAGGTCTACCCGGCAAGCTTCCCTGACTTCTTCCTCAATCCAGGCGTAACCTTTCGCCTCGAGCTCAAGTGCCAGTTCCTTGCCACCTGACTTGACAATAGCTCCGTTAAAGAGAACGTGCACGTAGTCCGGAACAATGTAATTCAGCAGCCGCTGATAATGGGTGACCAGGATCATGCCACGATCCTCACTCCTAAGGGCATTAACCCCATTGGCCACAACTTTGAGGGCGTCGATGTCCAAACCTGAATCGGTCTCGTCCAAGATAGCAAGCTTCGGTTCTAGCACCGCCATCTGCAGGATCTCGTTGCGTTTCTTCTCCCCGCCAGAGAAACCCTCGTTGACCGGACGTTTCATGAGGTCCTCACCCATATCGACCAGTTTCATCTTCTCTCTCGCCAGGTCCAGAAAGTCCATCGCGTCCAGCTCTTCAAGGCCCCGATGTTTTCTAATGGAGTTGAGCGCTGCCTTGAGAAAAGTCATGCTGTTCAGCCCCGGGATCTCGACCGGGTATTGAAAGGCCATGAAGATCCCCTCCCGGGCACGGTCTTCGGGGGCCATTTTCAGCAGATTTTTTCCCTCGTAGATCACCTCCCCTGCCGTCACCATGTACGTCTCCCTCCCAGCAAGGACCAGGGCCAGTGTGCTCTTACCCGAGCCGTTTGGACCCATGATGGCGTGAACTTCTCCAGCATTCACCTTGAGATCAATTCCCCGCAGAATTTCTTTGCCCCCCACACTTGCGTGCAGGTTTCTGATTTCCAGCATCGCTCGCTCTGTCCCTTCTCGAGTCATCCTAGCCTACACTTCCTTCAAGGCTGACGCCGAGAAGCTTCTGGGCCTCCACGGCAAACTCCATCGGAAGCTCGCGGAAGACCTCCTTGCAGAAGCCATTGACAATCATCGAGACAGCGTCCTCTGCCGAAATCCCACGCTGCTGGCAGTAAAATATCTGATCCTCGCCAACCTTTGAGGTAGAGGCCTCGTGCTCCAATCGGGACGAGGAATTTCTCACTTCTAGGTACGGAAAGGTGTGCGCTCCGCATTTATCCCCCAGAAGTAGCGAATCACACTGGGAATAGTTCCGGGCGCCCGTGGCGCCCTTCATGATCTTCACGAGACCTCGGTAGCTGTTCTGCCCGTGACCCGCAGAGATTCCCTTGGAGATAATCGTGCTCTTGGTATGCTTTCCTATGTGGATCATCTTGGTTCCCGTGTCTGCCTGCTGATAATTATTGGTCAGCGCCACTGAATAAAACTCCCCGATTGAATGATCCCCTTGTAGTATGCAGCTCGGGTACTTCCAGGTGATGGCCGACCCAGTCTCGACCTGGGTCCAAGATATCCTGGAGCTCTTTCCGAGGCATTTGCCACGCTTGGTGACAAAGTTAAAGATGCCACCCTTGCCATTTTTATCACCAGGATACCAGTTCTGAACCGTCGAATACTTGATCCGGGCGTTGTCCAAGGTGATCAACTCCACCACTGCCGCGTGAAGCTGGTTTTCATCCCGCATCGGTGCCGTACACCCCTCGAGGTAACTGACATAGCTGCCCTCGTCGGCGATGATCAGCGTTCGCTCGAACTGACCTGTTTGGGCAGCGTTGATTCGGAAATAAGTAGAAAGCTCCATCGGGCAGCGAACCCCTTTGGGAATATAGCAGAAGGACCCATCGCTAAAAACTGCAGAGTTCAGCGTGGCAAAGAAGTTGTCCGTGTAAGGCACCACCGACCCCAGGTACTTCCGGACCAGTTCCGGATGCTCCTGAACCGCCTCGGAAAAAGAGCAGAAAATAATTCCCTTCTCAGCAAGCTTTCCCTTGAAGGTAGTGGCCACAGAGACGCTGTCAAAGACCGCGTCCACCGCTACCCCACTGAGCATTTCTTGCTCCTTGAGAGGGATGCCCAGCTTTTCGTAGGTCGCACGTAGCTCCGGGTCCACTTCGTCCAGGCTCTTCGGGTTGTCCGCCTTCTGCTTTGGCGCTGAGTAGTAGAAAATTTCCTGATAGTCAATTGGCGGGTAGTGAATGTTGGCCCACTTCGGCTCTCCCTCCGACTTTTCCAGCCTTACCCAGTGCCTGTATGCCTTCAGCCGCCAGTCCAATAGCCAGGTGGGCTCGTTTTTCTTGGCTGAAATAAACCGAACGATGTCTTCGTCTAACCCGCGCGGCGCAGTGTCCGCTTCGATCTCAGTTACGAAACCATACTTATAGTCTTGATTGATAAG
>JACZXR010000380.1 GCA_022571535.1 Deltaproteobacteria bacterium
TTATCGGTGGGAGTGATCGATGTCAACTCCTCGGCCCGAAAATTGGATTGCAGCTTGATCTTTGGGGTGAAGCCGATATTGCACAGAAATAGCCCTTCTGTCCAATTTGAGGCAAGCGCGGTCCAGGTGGTAGCTAATGAAATTGGCTGCGGGCCAATAGGGAGATAGGCCGCCGGGGCTGGCAGTGTTTGTACCCCGGGAAGGCATTGACAAGTTGAGGTAAGCGGTGGATATTGCGGCCAATTCAGTTTTGATTGGCGCGGCAGTCTCAGGGGATAGGCTGCCAGCGTTGGCAGCCGTCTAAAGCGGCTCACTTAATAGTTAGGCTTCCCACGGATCTGGGATTGAAGTGGAATGGAGCACACAGATCGTGTAGGATTTATCCAGAGGAGAATGTTATGGAAGCCAAAGAAACCGTACGAGCCCTGCTGGACCGGCTCCCAGATGATTGCAGCCTGGATGAGGTTCTGTACCACCTCTACGTACTGGACGAAGTTGCCAAGGGACGGGCCGACGCCAAAGCAGGTCGGACAATGACGCACACGGAAGTAGCGGAACTGCTTCGTAGCAAATGGCGACGCAACGCCGAGAGGTGATTTGGACGCTGCGGGCGCGAGATGCCCTCGACGAAGCCGCGGCTTACGTCGCGCAGGATTCCCCCAAGACAGCAGTAGATCTTGTCGAGCGCGCCTTGGATGCCGCCGACTCGCTAGATACCTTGAGTGAGCGAGGCCATATTGTGTCCGAGCTCGACATCCCCGCAGTGCGTGAAATATTTGTCCACAAGTACCGGCTTGTCTACGAGGTGGCTCCCTCGAAGATAACTGTAATCGGTTTTCTTCACGGGGCACGCGATTTCAACCGGTGGTGGCGTGGTGAGTGAATCCCCAGGCTAACATACGGCTTGAGACGGACCTTGGTTGGGATCTACCATAGGATTTTGCAGGGAAAAATAGTCAGGAGCCTTTAACTTTTCGTGCATATTTCCGTAGAGATTCTCTCTATATCCATCTCTTCCGGATTGAATATGCAGCCTCCTTTATTAGATAGCACTGTTCCCCACTCTATAGAGTTACCCTCTGGTAAATTTTGGATCATACGCAATACATGGTTCTACCCATATAGCTTAGCTACTCTGAATAAATAGAACTTCTTGTCTCTGACTCCTCTAACTAAGGCTCGAAAGTTTTTCAACTTTGCATTAAACGACTCTGCTGAAGCATTCGTGCTTCGATTAAGAAAATAATTCAGGATAGTCCCTTCGTGCAAACGAATTGATTCTTTAGCGGTGATAAATGAGTCGATCTGTTTCTCATCTACCTTTTTGTACCAGTTCTTTAGTTTCTCTTGAGCTTCCGGTATTGAGTGACTGTGCTCGTAGCAGGAACGGAACATCATAGAGAGCTCGTAAGCTTTCTCGAGTTCTGGATACTCTCTGAATAATATACCAGCTCTCTCTTTCTGTTGCTTGAGCCATTTGCTACTGGACTTGAACAATAGATAACGGCTTCTGGCAAGGAGCTGTTTTTTCGTGTCTCCGTTTTCATACGTCTTCGGACGGTATCGTTTCTTCTCTTTTCGTGATTGTTTGATCTTCTCGTTTTCTTCCTTGATCGCCCCACGCCTTAACCCGATCCGTATCTCCTGTACGGCGTCAGAGACGAGCTGTTGAACGTGAAATCTGTCAGTCACGAGCTTGGCCCTCGGGAACGTGCTTCTCACGATCGCTTCCATGTTCTCTGCCATGTCAAGCGTGACCTCAGTAGCGGTATTTCTCTTTATGAGCGGTATTTTTGCAAGAATAGGCGTAATATCAGTGACTTTCGTGCCTTCGATCATAGCTACCAGCGCTCCTCGCTTACCGTGTGCTGCCTTGTTGGTAATGACCGTATACAGCTCTCCGTTGGTGACGGCTACTTCGTCTATGCTCAAGCGCTTGCCAATGTTCTTGGGAAAGATCATCCACTTCTCGGCGTGGTCTTTTTGCTCCCAGTCTTTAAAGCCACTTAAATGATTCTTGTACTGCTTCTCGAACTCTTTGGCTGGTATCTTCTGGGACTGGGCTATGGCTGCCAGTGATGTCGCTTCATTCTCCGCAGTCTCCTTTTAAAAAAGCGGCAAACTCTTGCTCCAGTTGCGTACCGGGAAACATGAGTTTGACGTCTCGTTTCAGATACTCTTTCTGTCCTTCAAGCTTCCAGTATCTTCGTCTGAAGGTAAGGAGCGTTCGTTTTCCTCGTAGCGGAAAATCCGTGACCGTTATGTCGTGCAATTTCTTGGCAATGATCTTTTTGTCCTTGTTTTCCTCGGTTAACGGCGGTATATCTTTTTCCTCCAGCGTGATGCAGGTATTCTTCTCATCAGTCTTGCCGTCGGTGATCTCAAACCACTCAAATGTGCCTTTAGGGAAGATTAATTCAAGAATCTCTTTTTTGATTTCCATACAATGTACACCGTTAATGATAATGATATTCATTATATCTCATATTTTAAGAACCCACTATTGCGTATGATCCGAAATCCGTTTCCCTGGGTGGAGGGGGATATCTCGTACTGACAAAGCCGTGGCCCGCCATGCTGCGTACCATATACGGTGATCCGGATCGATATGTGGAGGAGTACTGGAGTCGGTTTCCGGGCAAATACTTCACCGGTGACGGTGCCAGGCGAGACAAGGACGGATACTTCTGGCTTCTGGGCCGTGTGGACGACGTGATGAACGTGGCCGGCTACAGGATAAGTACCATGGAGGTGGAAAGTGCCCTGGTGGATCATCAGAGCGTGGCCGAGGCTGCGGTGGTCGGCAAACAGCATGAGGTGAAGGGCCAGGGGATCTGTGCGTTCGTATCGCTGAGGGCAGGGATCGAGAGTTCGCCATCATTGGTAGACGAGCTGAGGGGTCATGTGGCAAAGAAGATCGGGGCCATCGCCCGACCCGATGAGATTCTCTTTGCTGCGGAGCTTCCCAAGACCAGGAGCGGCAAGATCATGCGGCGGCTTCTGCGAGACATCGCCGACGGTCATGCCCTGGGGGATACCACGACGCTGGCGGACCCCGCGGTCGTGGCGAAACTCAAGGAGCAGTACCAAGAGGAATAAGGATCGCAGAGGCGTTCTCTGGTCGGCAAGATCTTGCTTGTGGTCTTACGTTCCTCCCACGGTTAAGGATCTGTTGGCTATCTTGTCATCAGCGATGGGTTGGTAAACAGGGACAAAGTCAGGGAAATCAAGAAAAGCCTTACCGCGCTGCGTGGTCTGTGCTCTACCCTGTACCACAGAACATCCCGCACGTGCCTGCCCGCGCCTCGGCAGGCGGGCGCGGGCAGGCCACAAAGCCACGGGGACGTATGTCCGTGGGTCGGGGTTTACGGTAGAAATCCTGAGGGAGGTTAAGGGGAAGGACGCAAGTTATATCGACCACGGGGTTTGAATCCCCGTGTCCGACCAAAGGGGAGAGCTTCCACTTCTCCCCCCCTGTGGAGTAATGGAC
>JACZXR010000381.1 GCA_022571535.1 Deltaproteobacteria bacterium
CGGGGTTGATCGTCGGTCTACAACTACACTAAAGGTGAGTTGCTGATTCATGCTTGAAACAGGTATTTGTCGCGGTCTGATGCTCATCAGGGAAGATTTCTTTGACTGATTAATTTCGGATCGGGGTGAAGTGATAAAACGATGAAGTTGATTTTGTATTTTAGGAAGGGCTTGACAGCAAGTGGACTTTACCGGGTAGAAAAGGTAAAAAGAAACAAGGTGTCAGATGGTTAAGATCTGGGGAAGAAAAGATTCATCGAATGTTCAAAAAGTCCTCTGGTGTTGTGATGAGCTGGGAGTTGCCTTCGAAAGAATCGATATTGGAGGGTCATTCGGGGGGAACAAGGAGAAGCCCTATCTCGACCTTAATCCCAACGGATTAGTCCCGACAATTGAGGATGGAGGTTTTGTCCTATGGGAGTCGAACAGCATTGTTCGCTACCTTGTGGATAGGTATGGCGAAGGTCAGTTGATTTCGTCCACACCTGAAGGTCGAGCCGATTCCAATCGCTGGATGGACTGGCAACTAACCACCATGGGTTCGGCTATGGTGCCGATATTTATGGGTTTGGTCCGTACCCCGGAAGAAAAACGTGATCAAACAGCCATTGAAAATGCCCGGCAAAAGGCCGCTAAAGCGTGGAAGATTGTGGACGATCAGCTGGCGAAAAACAGTTATCTGTCGGGTGCCACCTTTACCATGGGGGATATCCCCTTGGGAGTGTGGGCGTACCGCTGGTTCAATCTCTCCATCCGGCGACCTGAGTTGATGCATCTAAAGGCGTGGTACGATCGACTCTGTAAAAGGCCCCCCTACCAGACTCGCGTCATGATCCCGATGACGTGAGCAACGTTCGCTTTTGACAGTTTGAGAGTTTAGAAACCGCTTCACCCGCGGGAGCCCTGGGTTATGCTTTTTCCGTGGACCTTTGAACCTTCGTTGGAGGTGAGAATTGGTCAATACTTTTCAACACTTGCGTAGAGAGGCAGCAAGACTCTACGCTCAAGTTTTGTCTTCCGAGAGAGCCGTCATCATAACGACCTCTGCTCTTGTCGGCATCGGCGCTGGATTCGGCGCAGTCATTTTCCGTTGGCTCATTGGTTTCGTTAAAGAAATAGCCTTTGGTGGCGGTAAGGCGGCGCTGTCCTTTATGGGTTCGTTTTATGTCGTCTTAATTCCAGCTATTGGAGGACTCGTCGTCGGGCCGCTGGTTTTTTATTTCGCTCGTGAGGCCAAAGGGCATGGGGTGCCTGAGGTGATGGAGGCCGTGGCGCTAAAGGGTGGGCGGATCCGTCCTATCGTCGCCGTGATCAAGGCGCTGGCTTCTTCTGTGTGCATCGGCACTGGTGGATCAGTCGGGCGAGAAGGTCCCATCGTGCAAATCGGATCCGCCTTGGGCTCTACCCTGGGCCAATTGCTTCGGCTCCCTGGCGAAGGCACACGAATCCTCGTGGCCTGCGGTGCAGCGGGAGGCGTCGCTGCTACGTTTAATGTCCCCATCGCTGGCGTAATTTTTGCCCTGGAGGTTATCCTGCGTGAGTTTTCTGCCAGGTACTTCTCCATGGTGGTCATCGCCTCGGTCACCGCCAGTCAGGTTGGGCGGGTGTTTCTCGGTGACTACCCCGCTTTTCAGGTACCTACGTACTCTCTGGTCAGTCCCTGGGAGCTGTTTTTTTATGCAATACTAGGAGTGCTGGCAGCCTTTGTAGCCTCAGGATTCATATTCAGTCTCTACTGGTTGGAAGACGTGTTCGATTCATGGAAATTTCCGGACTATCTCAAACCCGCAATTGGCGGCCTGGGGGTGGGGCTGATAGGGCTTTATACGCTGGATGTTTTTGGTGTGGGCTACGAAACCATCGAGAGGGCATTACATAGCGAGATGACCACGGCGTTTATGATTGCGCTTCTGGTGGCGAAGCTTTTTGCCACTTCCCTTACCCTGGGGTCAGGAGGCTCCGGTGGTGTCTTTGCTCCCTCGCTTTTTATGGGTGCGGTTTTAGGAGGGAGTTTTGGTAATTTTGTCCACGGCTGGATGCCTACACTAACTGCGGTCCCGGGGGCCTATGCCCTTGTCGGGATGGCGGCGGTTTTTGCCGGCGCGGCTCGTGCGCCGATCACGGCGATCATCATCCTTTTCGAAATGACTCAGGACTACCGAATCATATTGCCCTTAATGCTAGCGACGGTTGTCAGCACGATGGTCTCTGCTCGCTTGCGCAGGGAGAGTATATACACACTAAAACTCATGCGGAGGGGTGTCGAAATCAGGCCACGCAGAAGCCAGAACCTGATGCGGTCGATCCAGGTGGATGAGTCGATGACCCCGGCAAGTGAACTCCGAACGGTAACGCTCGACACCTCGTTTGAGGCACTGGCAAAGATGTTTCAGATCACTCACTCCCATGGATTTGCCGTACTCGATGAAAGAGGTGAAATTTGCGGGATTGTAGCAATATCTGATCTAGAGCGTTCCTTGAAACGAGGGCCGGCGACAGGAACCGTTCGAGATATCTGCACGACTGAATTGATAACGGCCTTTCCCGATGAATCCCTGGAAGAAGTCATTCGGAGGATAGGATCTCACGACATTGGGCGGATGCCGGTGGTCGAGCGAATGCAACCGGGTCGTCTCTTAGGCATGGTCCAGCGTGCCGATGTCATCCGTGCTTATACTCATGCCCTGATGGATGATCAGGCACGCCAAGATCAAGCGGAGAGGATGCGACTTGAGCAAGCTACGGGTGCCCAACTAGTCGAGTTCGACTTAAAAGAGGGCGATGCCGCTGTCGATCGAAAGCTGGAGGAACTCAGGATTCCGTCTGATTGCCTTATTATATCCATTAGGCGTGGCAGTAGGGTCGTTGTGCCGCGAGGGGAAACAGAATTTCTGGTAGGTGACCACGTAGTGGCACTGGCTGCCCCTGGGAAGGTGGAGGTTCTCAAGGAGTCTTTACTGCAGTGAAAATTTGACTGGGAAACTGGGGATTTTATCTGCATTCCTCCGCTTACAATTCACCAAGAATTGATTCTGCTGAAAAACCCCTCCATCAAATCTATTCGTCATTCTGAGCCCTTCGGCCCTGAGTGGGCCTCAAGGACAGGCTCCGCGAAGGGGAAGAATCTCATGTTTTCCCAGACTTGAGACCCTTCAAGGAGTTTATCCTGAGGGAACGAAGGGTTCAGGGTGCCGCCCAAAGACCGTTTTTCAGCAGAATCAGAATCCAACCCTGACCCCACTGGGGAGCCACGATTCATCTCTGCGGCGAATTGATTTGTGCGGCTCGTGGGGTTTGATTGGATTGAACAGGTAGAGGAAGTATAAGGGATAAAGGATCTGGGTTAACCCCGATCCGAAAAAATAATCGAGGCATCTACGGTGTTGAGCGGCTTAGGACACCAGTTACCGGCATTTTGACCCCGATCCGAAAAAATAATCGAAGCATCTACGGTGTTGACCACGATATGACAGCAGTTACC